>JANXCK010000201.1 GCA_025060055.1 Fimbriimonadales bacterium
GCTGGCGGAGTTGTACCAAATGTGCCAGATTGCACGCGAGCTGCTGCAGCCACCCCACCATGTGCAGCGTGTGATTGCACGCCCGTTCACGGGCGATAGCCCTGAGAACTTCAGGCGCACCGAGAACCGCCGCGACTTCCCACTTCCGCCACCCCCGAATCTGATTGATGCCCTTGCCGAGCGGGGTGTCGGCATCTACGGCATCGGCGTTGTGCCTGAACTGTTTGTGTATCGCGGTTTCCGATGTGCCGAGCGCACGCAGAGCAACTCGGAGCATTACGACGCGCTTCTGCGCGCGCTGGAGAGCGATTGCGAGTTCATCTTCGCCAACTTCGAGGATTTCGACATGCTGTACGGGCATCGGAACGACCCTGCAGGGTTCGCTCGCTGTCTGCGCGAGTTCGACACGATGTTGGAAGACCTTCTGTTGCGCCTGCGACCGACCGATTTGCTCATCCTGACCGCCGATCATGGCAACGACCCCACCACCCCCAGCACTGACCACTCCCGCGAATACTTGCCCTTGCTGATTTACACGCCGCGCCACAGGCACGGCACGCAGCTGGGCGTTCGACATAGCCTTGCCGACATCGGTGCAACGATTGGGGCAGTGTGGTCGATATCGACGCCGAACGGAGTTGCCATCCCTATCTTCGGACACGACGACTGAGCGACCGCCTATGTCAACCGGAGTTTCAAGTAGCACAATCGTCGGCGAGGACGCCGATGCTATGCCACATACACCGTCTTGATATTCACGAACTCTCGTATTCCGAAGATGCCCAGTTCGCGCCCGAAGCCGCTCTGCTTGATACCGCCGAAGGGCAGGCGCGGGTCGGAAAACACGAAATGGTTCACAAAGCAGTTGCCCGCTTCCAAGCGCATACGCGCCAGTTCCTCGCCCAAGCGCAAGTTCTCGGTGAACACCTCTGCGCCCAAGCCGTAGCTCGAAGCGTTAGCAACCTGCACCGCTTCGTAGCGACTGTTGACAGGGTATATCGGCGCGACGGGACCGAAGGTCTCTTCCTTCCACACGGGCATGTCGGGCGAGATATTCGAGAGTACGGTCGGCGGGTAGAAGTAGCCTCTGCCTTCGGGGAGTTTGCCACCCAGATGCACCACCGCGCCCATCTCGATGCTCTCTTGTACCTGTCGGTGCAGGTTCTCGCGCAGGTCGGCGCGAGCAATCGGACCGATGTCTACTTCTTCATCCATCGGGTCGCCCATCCGCAGCAGGCGGCTCTGCTCGATGAACCGCTCCAAGAACTCCTCCATCACCAGCGTATCCACGATGAACCGCTTGATGGCGATACAGCTTTGTCCAGAGTTTTGGTAGCGCCCTTGCACACACTGGGGGATGGCGACATCCAGATTGGCGTCGGGCAGGATAATAGCGGGGTCGCTGCCCCCCAGCTCCAGCACGCACTTTTTGAGCGCCTCACCTGCGACTTTGGCGACTTCGCGTCCCGCTCGCGTACTGCCCGTGAAGGTCACACCTGCAATCGCAGGGTGGCGAATGATATCCGGGATGACCTCCACCTCTGCAAAAAGCACATCAAGCAAGGGAAAATCGAACCCAGCGGTGTCGAACGCCTCTCGGAGGGCGAGGGCGCATCGTGGTGTGTTCGGCGCGGGCTTGAGCAAAACCACGTTGCCCGCAGCAATCGCGGGCGCGGCGAAGCGCACTACCTGCCAGAACGGGAAGTTCCACGGCATAATCGCCAGCAGCACACCCAGTGGTTGAAACGCCACGTAGCTTTTGTGTGCCCCCATCTCCACCTCGATGGGGCTGAGCATGCTTTCGGCGTTCTCCGCGAAGTAATCCAGCCCACGAGCGCACTTTTCGATCTCGGCGCGTGCCTGCTTGATGGGCTTGCCCATTTCCTGAGTGATGACGCGGGCGTAATCTTCGATATCTTCGCGTAGCGCCTCAGCGATGGATTTGAGTGCGCGGGCGCGTTCGGCGAAGGTGGTCTCGCGCCAGCGCAGAAACGCCAGACGCGCCACCGCCAAACGCGCCTCGATGGAGTCCCAGTCTTGCGACGGGAACTCCCGAATCAGCTCTTCCGTGTACGGATTACGCGATACAAACGGCATTCTCAGAAACTGAGCGTGCGTGAGACAATCACGGGCAGCGTGTCCGAGTAGGCGATGTTGAATCCGCCGATGCCCAATCCCGCGGTCCATCCCGTGTTGGAGGCGTAGCCGCCCCGCAGGGCGAAGCCGCGCCCGAAGCGCTGTTCCAAGCCCACTCGAATCTCGCCCTTGCCTGCGTTGTTGCCGATGTCGATGAAGTCCGCGACAATCAGCGTGCCCGATTCCAGGTCAAGCGCGACACCCGCGTTGTAGGTGCGCGTGAACGGCTTGAAGTTGAACACGCGCCCGTCGCGGTCGGTCGCCTGAAAGCGCACATCTGGCTCGATGAAGTTCTCTACGACCAGCGCAATGGCGTAGTTCGAGTTGCCCTGCGGACGCCAGATGAAGCCCAAATCGACGCCTGTAGCGTCCCGCTCGATGTAGTCGCGTCCGCGCAGCTCAGGGGCGCGCAGCGCATCCGTGCCCGCTTGCAGGCGTGCCTGGTCAGCGAAGTAGTGCGTGTAGTAGAACTTCATGTTGCGCAGGCGTGCGCCTACGGCGAGGTCACCCTCACCCAGTGGCACGCGAACGCCTGCCGTGATGTCGGGCAAGCTTACTACGCCGACTGCAATCACCGCCGCGCGCGAATTCGCAGGGATGGCAGCGGGCACGCCGCTTGTGCGCGCCCAGTTCTGCAGCGGCGCGTTGGGCAACAGGCGCGCGTCCACAATCCCGCCCACCGAGATGCCCACGCCACTGACGATAAGCCCGATGTCGCCCGTCACGAGCAAGCGCGTGTCTTCGCGTGCGTATTTGCGCAGCAAGCCCGCTGCGGTTCGCAGATCCGTAATGCTACCCTGCCGAAACTCAAGGTCATCCGCCAAACTTGTCAACGATGCTCCGCGTGAGGTCGTGTCAAGGTTGCCTATGCCGAAGCGCACGCCGCGCACATAAGCAATCGCTGCGGGGTTATAGAACGCCTGCGCAGTGGGACGCCGCATCAGCGCCAACCCAGCGCCGCCCATCCCCGCGCTCGGCGAACCGCCAATCGAGATGTCCGCCCACACGGGCAGCATCGACACACCGAGTAGCCAACATGCTATCCGTCGCATCGTAGATTACCTCCTGTGATGGAGCGATTCGGCTCTCGCGCAACGATTCCTGCTTGTAGTACCTATCGGGTTTCAAGTAGCGCCGTTGTCGGCGAGACGCCGACGCGACGCAGGGCGCGTCTGTAGCGTCAGCGTCCCGCTGACGATCTGCGTCGCTTGAAATGCCGAATCGACGGGTTCGGGGACACTTCGAGTTTTGAGGCGCCGATTACACACCGCACTGCCCTCGATGCCGCAACGCGTGGTCGACCAGCACGAGCGCGACCATCGCCTCGACCATCGGCACGGCGCGGGGCAGCACGCACGGGTCATGGCGTCCGCGTGCCTGCAGGATAGCTGCTTCGCCCGTCTCGCTGACGGTGCGCTGCGGCTGGAAAATCGTGGCGGTGGGCTTGAAGGCGACACGCAGGTCAATCCGTTCGCCGTTGCTGATACCGCCTTGCACGCCCCCCGAAAAGTTCGTGCGCGTGCGGATACGCCCGAACTCGTCGGTATAGAACTCATCGTTGTGTTCGCTGCCGCGCATCCGTGCGCCGCGAAAGCCAGAGCCGATTTCGAAGCCTTTACTCGCGGGCAGGCTCATTACCGCTTTTGCCAAGTCCGCCTCCAGTTTGTCGAACACGGGACTGCCCCAGCCTGCGGGCACGTTGCGCGCGATGCAGCGTATCACGCCCCCCACCGAGTCGCCCTGCTTGCGCACTTGTTCGATGCGTTTCATCATCTTTTCGGCAGCGTCAGGGTCGGGACAGCGCACAGGGTTGCTTTCGACCTGCGCCAGCGTCACGGCGTCGGGGTCTACCGTCGCCTCGATGGTGTGGATTTGCTCCACCCATGCCAACACTTCTACTTCCCAGAGGGTGCGCAGCACTTTTTTGGCGAGTGCGCCTGCAGCCACGCGCCCGACGGTCTCACGGGCACTGCTGCGTCCACCCCCTTGCCAGTTGCGAATCCCGTATTTCGCTTGGTAAGTGTAATCAGCATGCGAGGGGCGGTAGAGGTGCTTGAAACTCTCGTAGGCTTCGGGGCGGGCGTCCTCGTTCCACACCAGCATCAGAATCGGTGTGCCCAGCGTGTGCCCCTCGAACACGCCCGAAAGGATATGCACAGTATCGGTCTCTCTGCGCTGCGTGGTGAGCTTGCTTTGGGCGGGGCGGCGGCGATCCAGCTCGAACTGAATCTCGTCGGGCGTGATGGGGATGCGCGGCGGGCAGCCGTCAATGACCACGCCCACCGCACCCCCATGCGACTCGCCCCAAGTCGTGATGCGAAACAAATGCCCAAAGGTATTCATGACTCGGCAAACTCCTCGACCGTTTCCCGAATCCAGCGTTCAATCCAGCCGTCGCAGACGACCGCCTCGTTCGTCTCGCGGATTGCTTCCAGCTGCGCGAGAACGCGGCGCGGGTGCAACGACTCCTCTTCGACTGCGTCCAGCAGTTCCAGCGCGAGCTGGCTAACCTGCTCCAGCTTGAGCAGCCACGGACTGAGTTCCTCGATGAGTTCGGGGTTCTGCACGGCTTGTCGGAGGCGGCGCGGGAGGGTTGCCAGTCGCGTCAGGGCGTCGCGCAGCGGCTCCGAGTCGCCCGTGGTCTGCCAGTCCTCGATGAGGCGTTCAATTTCAGGCGGCGCTTCCGTCCAGTGGCGCGTCCACAAGTTCTGTTTGCAGAACTCCCACATCACAGGCAGCGCGTCCTCGCCCACTAAGTGTGCAATCGATGCCTGCCAACTGCGCTGCGGGTCATACGCTTCGGCGTTCCACAGCAGGTCGGCATAGGTTCCCAGCGCGATTTTGGACGCCTCCGCTTGATTCATCGGGTTGGAGACCAGCGCCTCCAAGTGCGCGAGGGTCTCAGCGTCGCGTCCCGTGATAGGACCCAGCAGCAGGCGGCTGGTCTCGTAATCGTTCACGGGATAGTTATCCCACACGAATGGCTTGCGCTGGATAGCGAGCTTGAACAGTTCGGCATCCTCGTGCGTGATGGTGCGCGAGACGACCTTCGCGCCTGTCCACATAATCGAGATACCCTTTTCGGCGCGTTCGCCCAGCTCGCGCACATACGGCGGCTCGCCCAGATTGTGATAAAAGGTGGGGCACACAATAAGCCAGCTGTGCGCGTCGCGCTCTTTGAGCCAGTGGTACAGACGGTTGGCGAGTTCAGCGTGGGCGTGCGCCAGCGAACTGTAGGTGTGCTTGTCCGCTTCGTGCTGCAGCTCTTGCGGGATGTCATCCAGCAGTAGACCGAAGCTGCGCACGCCCCACTGCCGAACGGCGTCGATTTTGGCAGTGAGCCGATCGAACTCCGCAGGGTCGGAGTAGACCATCGACAGTCCAGGACTGATGCAGAACACGAACTCGATGAAGTTCTCGTGGGCGCGTTGGATGAGTTCCCGTAGTCGCTGGGCGTCTTCAGGTGGGTACGGCTCGCGCCAGCGTTCGCGGTGGAACGGGTCATCTTTGGGCGCGTAGAGGTAGAGGTTCATTTTGTGTGCGCCCAGAAACTCCAGCATCTTGAGCCGTGCCGAATGTTTCCACGGCTTGCCGTAGAAGCCCTCCACCACACCGCGCCACGCCAACGACGGCGAGTCGTCGACCTGCATTATCGGAAGTGCTTTGCCGTCCCACGCTTGGAGCAGTGTGTGGCAGGCGTAGAACGCTGCGCGGGGCGACTCGGCGCGAATCATAATCCGCCCGTTGCCGACGGTGAGGTGGTAAGCCTCGTGGGGTAGGCTGGTGTCGTGTTCCACGAACGCCGTCCAGCCGCCGTATGCCTCGCCCAGTGCCCGCAGCGGGCGCACCGCAGGTTCCCAGTGTGGGGGCGTCTTGATCGCGTGGCAGCCCGCAAACGGCAACCGCTCCGATGAAACCTCCGCCTTTCGGGGTACAGGCAACCAGCGCATCGATAGTTCCTTCAGCTTATCAGTTGGCGCACGGCTTGCAGCGCGGCGTCATAGTTCGGATGCTGGGTGATTTCGGGCACATACTCCGCATAGCGGATAATCCCCTGCGGGTCTACCACGAACACGGCACGGCTGAGGACACGCAGCTCCTTAACCAGCGTGCCGTATGCTTGCCCAAACGCGCCTTCCCGATGGTCAGACAGCACCTCGATTTTATCGATGCCCTCGGCGCCGCAGAAACGCTTCTGCGCAAACGGCAAGTCCATGCTAATCGTTAGCACCTTGACCGATTCAGGCAGGCGACTTGCCTCTTCGTTGAAACGCTTCGTCTGCGCGCTGCAGACGCTGGTGTCGATGGAGGGCACAACACTGATGAGCAAAGTGTGCCCCTTGTAGTCGTGGATGTTCACAGGTGTCAGGTCTTGCTTGAGTACGGTCGCGTTCGGCGCGGGGTCGCCTGGCTTGAGTTCGCTGCCTATCAAGGTGAGTGGATTGCCCAGAAAGGTCACAGCGTTGGAACGCTCCATTGTTAATAGCCTCCTGCAGGAGGAGTATACCTGAATCGGGTCAGGCTTTCAGTTCGATGACGGCGGGCGACCAGCCCAGTTCGCAGAGTGCCTTGAGATAATCGTCGGGCGTGAGTGTGTCGGGAGAACGCCCTGTCAGGGCGACGATCACGCCTTCCATCACATTCGTTGCGAAGGTCTCGCCCTCGATAATCGGCGTGGTGGTGATGACACGGGCGGCACCCGCCTCGCGCAAGAACTCGATATCCGCTTTGCGCACCGTGTTGGTGATGACGGTCTTGTTGGGGATTTGGTCGGGCATATACTTGCGGATGTAGTGCCAGTCGCCTGCAATCACATCGGCTTCGTAGAACAGTTTCTCGGCGCGGGGGGTGCGCTTCTCCTGCTTCTCGCCCGTGGGGTAGAACCACTGGAACGGCAGCAGTGTGATAAGCGGCAGCAGCAGTCGCCCCAGCCGCTCGACGGTGCGATAGGAGCGCAAGGGGATAGGCAAGCCAACAGCGAACACTAAATCGCCGTAAATCACGTGCTTCGCCAGTTGGGCAAGCTCCTGTGCCATCCCGAACCGATCGACGGCAGCAACTAACAGCACAGTGCAGCGCGAGAGGTCTATCACGCGATGCGCTTGAATCCAGCGCAGTGCTTCGCGCTCTAAGGTGTTTTTCAGCCCGCTGCCGTCCACTACGGGCGTCTGCTGGGCAACGGCGACCAGCTTCTGGATGGAGCGGAAGGTGTAGCGGCGCGTGCCGACCCAGATGTGCAGGTCGGCGCCGCCGATGCCCAGCGCGTCCACCTTGCCGTCTAACTCCGCAAACAGTTGCTGGAAGCGGCGCAGGTCGCCGTCCGTGCCAATGCGCTCAATCAGGAACGGCTCACCAGCAATCACGACCTCGCTGCGCTTATCGCGCTTGGAGGAACCCAGACTCACCGAAACGATATGTTTCACCGATAGTCCTTGAACAGTTCGCTCACCGACTCGTCGCGGTGGATGCGCTTGATGGCTTCTGCCAGCAGCGGGGCGACCGAGAGGCGCACGAGCTTATCAAACTGCTTGTGCGGCGGTACGGGGATTGTGTCTGTGCAGATGACTTTCTCGATGGGCGATTCGGC
>JANXCK010000121.1 GCA_025060055.1 Fimbriimonadales bacterium
ATGCCTTCCGCCACGACGCGTTCTGCTTGCAGAGTCCAGCCCGGCAAGCGTTGCACTCCCGTGCCGCCGATAATTGCGGTCTTCATTCAGGGTGGGGCTGTTCTACGCCCGCGCCTTGCCTTTGGGCGTGGCGGGCTTAGATTCGCTCTCGCTCGGCTCGTGGTAGGCTTTCTGCAGGCTCAGGCGCACCATATCGGCGATGCGGTTGATCTCCGTGACATTCGCGTTGCGCGCCGCTTTGGGATCGACGGTCAGCACTGCCCAGCTGGACAGCACGAACTGGTGGACTTCGGTCGGGGTGGGGTAGGGGCTTTCGGTCGAGCGTCCCGCAGTGACTGGCGCGTAGACCACTGCCGTCTCTGCGATCATCGCCTTTGCCGCCTCGCCCATCTGCTTTGCCAGCGCCGCGTCTGAGCGCTGTTCCAGCACGGAGTCGATCAGCTGTTCCAGTTCGGTGTCAGTCTTCCCCTCAATCATGCGGCGCACTGCGCGCAGCGGAATGTATTGCGCCTGTAGCGTCTTGAGGGTCACCAGCTGTAGCAAGTGGTGGTAGTCGTACAACACGCGATTACCTCGACGCCGTGCAGGGGGGTCGATTAGCCGATGGGCTGTGTAGAAGCGCACCGTGCGTACATCTGGAAACGGAACCACTTTGTAGCGCGGCTGAATCGGCGCCCACTGCTCCAGCAGACTGTTAGCCACTGCCACCAGCTCCTCGATCGTGAACCCCTCTTGCTCCCGATATTGCTTAAGTGCCTCGATAGGTTTCATAGTGCCTGTAGTATACCTCACTCTCACTCCAGAATGCAAGGTGTTGTAGCAACATATCTATACCGAATAAGATATTTATCCGCAGAAGCCAAGGGGCTGTTCATGCAGGCGGTCAAGGTCGTTCCCGTCCAGACCAAACCCGCCCAAGCAAGCCAAGTGGTAGCGTCGGCGTCCCGCCGACGATTGGCACAATTGCGACTAAAGTCGCGCCCATACAAACGAAGCCCGCCTGCGCGGGCTACAGCCGATGCGAGTTAGCTTCGCTTGCATAAGGACGGCTTCAGCCGTAAACCTACCTCATGCATATCCCCCACGCAGGTTGGCTCAGGTTGCAAAAATATGGTACAATATGCTGTTGCGCGGCAAGCTCCACCCGAATGGTGGAATTCCTGCCGCGCCCAAGTCGCCCGCTTGAAGCGGGCGCGCTACTTTAGGTGGAGTGATGATACAGAGGCTTCAACTCAGAAACTTCCGCAGCTTCAAGGATGTGGACATCGAGCTGCGACCGCTCAATATTGTGGTGGGGGCGAACGCTTCGGGTAAGACGAACCTCGTGCAGGCGTTTCGGTTCCTGCGCGACTTAGCGCAGCATGGACTGGAGAACGCGGTCTCGCTTCAAGGCGGTGTGGACTACCTGACGAACTTGAACTCCCAAGAGAGAGAGTTTTACATCTCTGTTACGCACAGGTTCTCTAAAGTGGAGAAGGCGCCCTCGCTGGCAATTCTTATGCCCACCTCTGCTACTCATCGCTTCGTTTACGAGGGACGCTTTCGGGTAATTAGGTCGCGCCAGACGGCAGCGGTTGTCAGTGAGCGAATGGTTTTTGACCTCGCCGTATTCGAAGAACACCGACGCAGCGAGGGGCAAGTACGCTTGGAGCGGCGAGGAACCGACGCGCGCTTGCAAGTCGACGCCGCTTTGGAGGGAGTCAAGTCAGCATTCCTACCGCCTAAAGGGAAGCGACATTTTCGCGTGCCAACCTCGATATCCCTGCTGCAGTTCCCTGTACCCTTTCTGCCACTTTTCTTCTTTTTCCAAGACGCAATTCGGGTGTACGATTTCGTTCCACACTTGGCAAAGCAACCTATCCCTATCCAGCGTGAGTTCCGCCTTAGCGAAACGGGCGACAATTTGCCAATCGTGCTGGAACACCTGCTTAACCATCCTGATCGACGGGCTACCCTGTTGAAGCTGGTGCAGCTGGTGCTACCTGACATCAAGGATTTGCGCGTTGCGCCTGTGGGACGCCACATAACTTTGCAAGCAAGAGAGAAATACTTTGACAAACGCGTTGTGCCCGCAGCGCTTCTGTCTGATGGGACAGTTGGGGTGGTAGCTCTCATCGTAGCGATGTTTTTTACAGATGAGCCAAATAACAAGGAGAAACTGCTCATCTTCGAGGAACCTGATCGCCACCTACACCCCGCTATCTTGGGCAGTATGCTCTCGCTGTTCGAGACCGCTGCAGAAATGAACCAGATTCTCATCACTACACACAACCCTGAACTGGTGCGCCGCGCCGATTTAGACTGCTTGCTGCTGATTGAGCGCGACCGCGAGGGCAACTCAATCATCAAACGCCCTGCCGATAGCGAGCGCGTGAAAATCTTTATCGAGGAGCAGCTGGGACTGGACTATCTGCATGTAAACCAGATGCTGGGCGTATGAGCGCAGTTGAACAGCCAGGGATTGAGTTGTTTGTTGAGGGTCCAGAAGATGAACTGTTTGTGAGCTGTGTATTTGTGCCACGCCTCGAATCCCACTACTTGTATGTAAACATCCACCAGTACGCTGAACAACTCGAAGAGCGCCTGTACAAGCATCTCCGTTCTCTTGTACGCATGAGCGAAAGGTTCCCGACCCATTTCTTCTTTTTGGTAGACTGTGAGGCAGGGCGATGCATTCGCGACGTACGCAGCGCAGTAGCCCACGAATGGCGTCCCCATCTCAAGGAGTCGCAGATATTGGTCGTGCGCCCTGAGATAGAGGCTTGGTACTGCGCGGGGCTACCCGACCCGAACCCCTTGAAGGTGGAGATTCCTGCAACTGTGGATCGAATCGACAAGGAGACCTTCAATCGAATGTTTGGCGAGCGCGCTACGGATAGGCTCAAGCGCCAGCTGCTGTTAGCAGAGATTCTCTCCCTTTACGACTGGCAGCTTGCCTTGCAACGCAGTGCGTCACTGCGCTATTGCGCTCAGAAGCTGGGGATATAACCTACCACCCCCACGCCTCTTTACACACCCCATCCACCTGCGCCTGCAGCTCCAGCGTGCGCGCAAGGGCAGACGCCACGCGCTGATAGGTCAGCGCCTCGTCAAAACTCAGCACGCGCCCCTTGCGATCCGCAAGCCACTTCTCGCACACCACATAGCCCCCCACCCGATACGCCCACACCGCCTCGGGCACAGGCGCAAAGTGCTGCTGCGCGTTGATCCACACCCGCTCGCCGTCGTAGCGCACGCGCTCCACCCTGTTGTCACCCGGTACGGGGAACTTGCACAGCGGGATGTGCAAGTCGGGATGCTCCAGCAGGTGCAAGGCGATGAGTTCCTGCCCCAGCGCCGCCAGCTGCTCAAACACTTCGCGATTGGGAGGCAAGGGGATGCGCGGGAAATCGCGTCGCAAGAACTCGGCGTAGCGTGTCCGATACGCGGGCGCGTGCAAAATCGCGTAGAGGTAGGCTGTAGCCCGTTTCAGGTCGGCTTCGTTCGCAAAGAAACAGCTTTAGTCGTAGATTCGGACTCACCTAATCCGTCCTGCACTCGCGCCTATTGCTTGGATACACTTATTCTGTCGTTTAGCGAAATAGTTGCGGAGACTACCGATGTACCTGTTTTACCTCGACGAAAGCGGCGAGCGCGAATACGAAAGTGCCTCACAGTACTTCGTGCTATGCGCACTGGGAGTGCCCGAAAACACTTGGCAGGGGCTGGACGCTCGTATCAACGCCCTGAAACGGGAGTGTTTTGGGCGCAGCGAGGTAGAAAT
>JANXCK010000040.1 GCA_025060055.1 Fimbriimonadales bacterium
TGTCATCGTCCCACTGTATGCTGGTGGAGCAGCCGATGTCGCCTGCATCCTGCATGCTCCACAGCATCGGCTGCGCACGGCTGGCAAGGGTCACAGTACCCGTGTTAGGGTCGAACGCCCGAGCATAAATAACCGCCCATCCGCCCAGCAGCGTTGTGCCCGGAGCGCCGTCGTCCGCTGGGGTTGCTGGCAGCTGAAGGCCGCCTATCGGCTGCAAGCACACGGGCGAGTAGTAGTAACCCGTGCCCGCATTCAGATTGCCATAGTCCAGCACCACGCCTTCAATGAAGCGACCAGGACCGTCAAACACATCGTGCACGTCCTGACACTCGGCGTCGAACCGCTCCAGTGTGAGAATCAGGACAATGCAGCGCTCAGGGCTGGTGGGCGGGTTCCAGAACCACGCGTGGGTCAACGAAATGGCGTTCCCACCGTTGTATTGCGGGTCTTCCAAGCACTCAATATCATTTGCCCAGTAGGGATTGTGATAAGTCGGACCGAAGTACCAGCGCGTGCTTGGGGTAAAGTCGGGGCGGCAGTTCGAACCGCCGATGGGGTTGCCTGCCGCGTCCGTGCCAAAGTGGTCGAACACGAGAATCTCGTCTCCAGGACACGGACCTGCGGGCGCGAAGTCGCCCACCTCAATCCACGGGGTCACAGGCACAATCTTGCCGTTCTCCCATCGGATCTTCATCATGCGCTCAGGCAAGACCATCTGACCTGGTTCTGCGGGTTGCAGCGTCAGCTGCTTCTGCTTGTCACCAGCGAATGCAAACGAGGCGCTCAAAATCGCGCCTGCCACCACGAAGGTCATTGATCGACACATCATCATAAGCCTCCTTTCGCAGGCACAAACCTTAGGGGCGCGGGGTTGACTCAGCGCTCCCCTGATGCCTGCACCTATATTATACCCCATTTTCCATGGAATGTTCACTGGATGAGGCTCAATTCGGGGGTAGAAGGGCTGAAAAGTGGGCAATTCGAGCCGTCGTGGGCTACTGCTGAGACTCGCGTGCCCTGCCGATAATAACCCCTGAATGGGCGGCTCCTCTCTCCCGCGTGGCGGGAGAGGGGTCGGGGGTGAGGGCGAAACCCAATCCCTCACCCCCTGCCCCCTCACTGCGTGGGCGAGGGGGGAGAGGATGCCCCTCTCCCGCGTGGCGGGAGAGGGGGTGGGGGTGAGGGGACGGTAACACTCAAAACAGCGGTTGATGTAGCCATGCTCAAACCAGGTGAGAAAAAGCTAACAGGCAAGCAGAAGGCGGCAATTATCTTGGTCGCGTTAGGCACAGAGGTCGCCTCCAAAGTGCTGCCGCACCTCAGCGATGCGGAGGTGGAGGAACTCAGCCTCGAAATCGCGCGGCTGGGCAGCGTACCCGCCGAAGTGCGCCAGCAAGTGATCCAAGAGTTCTACGAAATCTGCCTCGCGCAGAACCTTGCCTTAGAGGGCGGCTTAGACCACGCTCGCGAACTGCTGGAACGCGCCTACGGCGCCGAAAAAGCCGCGCAGATACTGGAGAAACTCACCCGCGCCCTGCAAATGTTGCCGTTCGACTCCATCAAGCGCGTGCATCCCTCGCAGCTCAGCACCTTTTTGCAAGAGGAACATCCGCAGACGATTGCGCTGGTGCTGGCGTACTTAGAGCCGCAGGCCGCAGCGCAGGTGCTGAGCAGTCTCCCCCCTGAGCTGCGCCCCGAAGTTGCCGAACGCCTCGCCACGATGGGCAGCACGCCTCCCGAAGTGATACGGCGTGTGGAGAATGTGCTGCAACGCAAACTCTCCAGCATCGCCAGCCAAGAACTCACGGCGGCGGGCGGCGTCAAGTCGCTCGTGGAAGTGATTCAGTGGGTCGATCGCAACACCGAACGCGCGATTTTCGACTATTTGACCGACAACAACCCCGAACTCGCCGAAGAGGTGCGCAAACTGATGTTCACCTTCGAAGACCTGCTGCAACTGGACGACCGCGCCATCCAGCAGATTTTGAAGGAAGTGGACATGAAAGAACTCGCGCTTGCGCTCAAAGGCGCCAGCGACGCCCTAAAAGACAAAATCTTCCGCAACATGTCTGAGCGTGCCGTAAACATGCTCAAAGAGGAGCTGGAGTTTATGGGTCCCGTGCGTGTGCGCGATGTGGAGGAGGCACAGCAGCGCATCGTGAGCATCGTGCGCCGCATGGAAGAGGCGGGCGAGATAGTAATCTCGCGTGGCGGCGAGGAGGAAATGCTGATTTAGCATGCAACCGCCCTTCCCCACACTGGACGAACTCAGTAGCACGGGCGTCCCCGCCCGTGCAGAACCTGCGCGTGGCACGGGCGTCCCCGCCCGTGCAGAACCTACGCGTAGCACGGGCGTCCCCGCCCGTGCAGAACCCATGCGTGGCACAGGCGAGGACGCTCGTGCAAACCTCGTGGCGTTGGGCGATGTGGTTTCCAAGCAGCCCTCACCCCTTAGTCCCCTCTCCCACCGCGTGGGAGAGGGGGAGAGGTCAAACGAGGCAGCCTTCAGCCTACTCCCCTATGACAAGGGCAGACCCCCTTTCCCCGAATACGCGCCACCCGCCAGCTCCGACGCTGCGCCCGACTTGGACGCAATTCGCGCCGAAGCCGAAGCAATTCGCCTACGAGCCATCCAGGATGCCGAACGCATTCGTGAGCAGGCACTGCGCGAGGGCTACCAACGCGGCTACGAACAGGGCTACGCCGACGGCGCGCACGATGCCCGCCAACACGCCGAAGCGGAACTCCAGCAGACCGTTGCCAACCTGCGCTCCGAGGTGGAACAGCTCATCCAGTCGGTACAGGCGCAGTATGAGGCGTATCTTCAGCACGCCGAAGCGCACATGCTCGAGCTCGCGCTGGAAGTCGCCCGCAAGATTGTGCGCGAGGAACTCAAACTCCAGCCTGAACATGCGCTTGCGATTGTGCGCGATGCGCTGCGCCGCGTGCAGGGGTTCGTGCATATCCGCATCCGCGTGAACCCGCTGGACTTGGAACTCGTCCGTCAGAACCGCGCAACGCTACTACAGGTTATAGACGGTATCGAGGGCGTCGAGATCGTGGAAGATCGGCGCGTCGATCAAGGTGGCTGCATCGTTGAGACCGAGCAGGGCGTGTATGACGCACGCATCAGAACGCAGCTGAGCGAGATTGAGCGCGTGATACGGGAGGCAGCCTAAGCCCCCTCTCCCACAGCATAAGAGAGGGGGCAAGAAGGTAGGGGGTTAGCAACCCGTGCCGAAGTTGAGTAGCACGCTCAGCAGGTCTTGATCATTCACCACGCCGTCACAGTTCGTATCGCCCGCGTTGCCTGTCGAGCCAAAGTTGAGCAACACGGTCAGCAGGTCGTTATCGTCTATGCAGCCGTCGTTGTTGAGGTCGGGCGAGCAAGGCAGAACTGCCCTAAACACGATTGAGCCGCCGTAGACTCGCGCGCCCTCGTCCACATATTGGTAACACTCCTCTGGAGAGTGCCCACCGTCTGGCGGGTTGTCATCGCTCCAGTGGAGCGCCGTTGAGGTACCGACGCCTGTATAAGCAAGCACGGGCTGTGCCCCTGAGGCGGGCGTTAGAATGCCCGTATTCAAATCGACAGCGCGAGCATAAAACACGCCGTATCCGCCCAGCAGAACCGTGCCTGGCGCTCCATCATCGGCGGGCAAAGCGGGCAACTGCAAACCTCCGACTATCGCCAAGCAGTACCCTGTCTCGTACAGCCCCTGCCGAATCGTACCAAAATCGAACAGCACGGCGTCCAACGCTGAGGTTCCATGCACATTCTGGCACTCGGCGTCCACCTGTTCCACTGTGAAAAGAAGCAAGAAGCACCGCTCAAAGCCAGAGGGGGGACTCCAGAACCATCGGTGGTCGAAGCTCGAGGCGCGCGCCCCGTTATAGCGTGGGCTGACTAAGGTCGCAATATCGTTGACCCAGTAGGGGTTGTTGCTGCCAACGGCAATCGAGCGCGGTTCGGTATGACTGAATACAACTTGTTCGCCAGATGCGCACCCACCTGCGGGAGCGAACTCACCCACCTCGATCCAGTCGCTCAGCGGAACTACACGCTGATTTTCCCACCGCACCTTCATCAGGCGCAAGGGCGTAACCTGCTGCGGCGTGTCGTACAGTTCTTGACCGCTCAGTATCGCCGTGCAGCAGAGCAGGAAGCCCAGCCCAAGCCACTTGTGCTTCATGGGTGACCCTCCTCAGTTTGGGTTGTTAGCGCCGTCCGCCTGAGCCAGCAATCGGCAGTGGCTCAGGTGGACCTTTCAGCTCGCTTTCGGGCAGTCGTGGTCCAGACTTGTATTCTGGGTAGGCACTCTCCTTCACAGTGCTGGATGCACCACCGCTGCCAGAGGCGAGATACCACACCAGCGCAAACGCCAGAATCGCCACAATCACGATAATCCCAATCCCAACAGGTTTCGGAATTTCCATAGTGAGCCTCCATCAATAGTAGTCGTCCAAGTCCCACAGATACTGCTGGGGATCGGTGATGCGTCCGGTGCACATCGTGCGCAGTTCACATCCCTGCGCCAACTGGCGCGGTGTGTACGCCTTGACATGCCCATCGACGAATGCGACCATCATCCGCTCGCTTCGGTGCCACGGCCATGTCCCGCCGAACTCCATCCAGGTGTACCAGTCGCGGGCGTTCTCCAGCATCCAGCAGGCGGGCAAACGATTGCGGCAGCTTGTGCCGCGATAGCTGTACCAGCCCCACGCACGCCCGCTGCTGCACTCTCTGTGAATGATGGTGAAGGTGTCGATCTCGCGCCCAGAAGCATCGTACCACCAACGACATGGCGGCATCACAATCCAGTTCCCGCCACAGACAGGCTGCCGCGTCCGACGATCGCGCCACCACAAGCTGTCTACGAACAAGACGGTGCTTGCAGGGTTTTTGATGTTCGCGTCGGTCGCAGGAATGTTCTGGGCGTTGCGTCGTCCGGGAAAGTTGTTTCCGTACATAATCGGCGACAGGTACACATAGTTGTAGCCCAAGTTGGTCTTGAGTGCCCAGCGGTACTCGCGCGCACACTGGCGGGTTGGGGCGGGTTCGTTGTCGTCGAATCGGCAGGCGTCCAGAATCTCGTCTACCGCATGAGGATCCGAGGGGCAACGGAACATCAGCCAGTTCCCGACATACGGGAAAATCAGTTGTGCTAAGATTTTGTCGCGGCACTGCTCCTCATCGGGGTCGCCTGCAAGCGAGTCGAACCACTGCGTTAAGGGCTGCGTTGTGTCGAAGTCGCTGGTGTACATCACGACTGCGCGCGCCACCTGGTGGAACCGAGAGCCGCAGGTCGTTTGCCGCGCACTCTCGCGTGCCTGCGCCAGCACAGGGAACAGAATTGCCGCCAAGATGGCGATAATCGCTATCACAACGAGCAGCTCAATCAAGGTGAAACCAGCGCGTTTCATCATAGCCAGGCCTCCGCATATATTATAGCATGTTTCGGCACAAAATCGCGCACTCCTGCCCATCGATGTGAACCGCCTCTCTGTTCACTCACGCAGTTCCTGCAAAGCCGAACTCGGGGGATTTCGAGGGCAAAGGGCACATCCAAAAGCAGGGTTTCCAAATCGCTTGTCGAAACCCAAACCCCGTTATGCATGTCGGCATTCTCACCGCGCCGTTTGCGGGCGAGCCGCTGGAAAAAGTGTTCGAGTTCGCCCAACGCCACGGCTTTCAGACGCTGGAGCTGGCGTGCGGATATGGACATCCGCACCTGAATCTGGACAGTCCTGACCTCGACACGCTCAAACGGCTCATCGACACGACGGGCGTGAGGCTTTCGGCAGTGGCGTTCTACACCAACAACACGCACCCTGACCCCCACGAGCGCCAGCGCAACAACGAGGGCGTTCGCAAAGCGATTGATCTCGCCCACGCCTTAGGAGTGGAGGTGGTCTGCACGCTCGCAGGGCATCCCGTGCCTGGCAAGAGCAAGATGCAGACTATCGAAGAGGATTGCGCTGCTGTGTTCCATCCCCTGTGCGAGTATGCTGGCGAGAAGGGCGTCGCGATTGCGCTGGAGAACTGGTTCGCCACCAACATCCAAGCGTTAGACCACTGGCAGCGACTGTTCGAGGTTGTGCCCCACGCGAACTTCGGGCTGAACTTCGATCCCTCGCATCTGCTCTGGCAGCAGATCGACTACATCAACGCCGTGTTCCTGTTTGGCTCGCGCATTTTCCATACCCATGCCAAAGACACGGAAGTGATGCGCACCCGCTTGGAGTATGTGGGCAATCAGGGCAGTGGCTGGTGGCGGTATGTGATTCCGGGCTTGGGCAGCATCCGCTGGGGCGAGTATATCGGCGCGCTGCGCCGCGTAGGCTACAACGGCGTGCTTTCCATCGAACACGAGGACGCTGCCGTCGGACGCGAGGAGGGCTTCCTCATCGGCAAACGCTACTTAGAGCAGTTCATCGCTTCGGAGGTGTAAGCCATGCCGAGTCCCACTCCACAGCAGCTGATGCAACAGTTCGCACAGAAGGTGGCGCGCACGCGCGCCTACAGCTACACTTGGGAGTTCCAAGAGCGCGACGCCTCAACGGGCAAGCTCGGCGAGAAGCAAATCTACAAGCTGGAGTTTCTTCAGCCCCACTACCGCAAAATGACGATTATCCAGCGTGACCTGTTCAGCAACGGCGCGGTGCTGATTTACAATCCCGATGTAGAGAAAAAGGTTCACGCCCGCAAGGGGCTGATTCGCCGCGTGTATGAGCCGAACGACCCCGAAATCGCGCGGTTTTTCGAGACCGATCTCGGCTCGATTCTGAAAGACTTGCAGCGGCTATTTCGCGGGGCAAAAGTCGAAGCCGTCAGGCGCGTGCAACTTGGGCAACGCAACGGCTATGAACTCGGATTCGCGCCCCCAAAAGACCCCGTCGAGCGCGTGAGCCTAACCTTGGAGCGCAACGACCTGATGCCCCTGCGCATCGAGTATGCCGACTCAAAGGGGACTCGCTCGCTGCGCGTGTTCACTGAATATGCGTTCCCGAACCTGAAGCCTGACGACTTCAAGTTCTAATACCAATCGGAGTTTCAAATAGCGCAGTATTCTGGTACGGCTGAAGCCGTTCCCTGTGCAAACCAAGCCCGCCTACGCGGGCTGTAGCCGACGCAGGTCGGCTTCGTCTGCACAGCAACGGCTTTAGCCGCACAGGACGATGCGTCATTTGAAATCCCGATTGGTATAAGAGGATAAGCGACATTCAGATGCAGTGTCCCCGCATGCACGGCTTGCCAAAGCACACCTTGGAATCTATGCTTATCCGCTGTAGCGGTTCCTCGCGCGTCAGCGCGTGAGTTTACCTCATAATTGCCCTTCTATTTGGCTTCGAAAATGCATAAAGCTCTCCCGCGCCATTTGCTCCCACATCTGGCGCACGGCATACAAGCCCTGCATGGCTACCTCGAAGTTCTCCGAGAGACGGCGGAACATCGGGGCTTCTTCGCGCCACTCGCCGATATCGAACAGCGACACGAGCCGATATGACTCTTTGCCTTGCTTTACATAATCAATCAGGTGGTCTTTGCGCAGTGAGGTGCGCAGTCGGGGCAGCGCTTCAGGGTAGACACCCGTCCAAAACAGCGTGAAGTCACCGATGTGCCGATGCACCTCGCGCTCCTGATAGAACGACTGCGCCCCCAGCCGTACATCGGCATAGTAGAGCATTTCGGCGACCTCTTGCAGCGGTCGCCCATTCAGATCGCGCAAGCGATAGAGGCGATCGATGTGCGCGAACTCGGTCAGCAGGTTCGTCAGGTAGCGCATTACCTGCCGATCGTCCCAGCGCAACGAGAGCGCAAACGCGCGTTCCACCAGCTCCCCAAACAGTTCCTGCAGCGATAGGTCTCGCCGTAGCATCGTCTCAGCCACCTCTTATTAAGATATTCCATAGCGGCGTTTAAGTTCCCCAGGTGCGCGGGCGAGCGTGTTCAGCGCAATCGTGCTTTGGGAGACATAGATAGGCAAGCCGACCAGCAGGAACGGCGCCAGCGGCGCACAGCATGCCAGCAGCGTGTAGAAGGTCGCCAGCAGGGCGGCGCGTGGTGAGAGCAGCGGCGCAGCCGACTGTGGGAGCGCCAGCTGATCGCGAACGGCGGAGGGCGCTGCCACCAGCCACGCGCACGACCACAAGGCAAGGTAGAGCGCGTAGAGTCCGAATGCCACAGTCGCGCCAATCATCATTATGCCGCCTACCAAAGCGGGAGGCTGAACCAGCAAATGCACCCCCCTGCCGATGATGTAGCCACTGACCGCGGCAATCAGAATCCGCAGCTGGCACGACCACGCGCCGTACACCCACCCCCAGAAAATCTGGGACGGCTGTAGCCCTGCCAGAAACGCGCTGGCTAACTCGCCAGAATCGAGCCAGCGTCGCACGCGTCGCGCCGTCGTATGGTAGCCCCAAAGCCACAGGAAGATGCCCAGCCCAATTATCAGCACAATCGAGCTCCAGATTTGGGCAGGGTTGGGTAGCAGTGCCCCTACCGCAAATGTCCCGCATCCGATTCCCATCGCCCACGCAGGCTGGCGCTCCCCAATCGTGAGTCGCGTCATCGGGTTCTGAGCGTAGCGCTGCACAAGCCAATCCCACAGGGGGTAGAGCCACAGCAGACCGTACCACTCAATCGCAGGGCGCGCCGTGCTGGTTGGCGAAAGTGGGGCACGGCGGCGAACCCAGCTCACGGGCGCGCGTCTGGCGAACATCGCTAATGCAAGCACACCCAACACGAGCGCGTAGCGCGCCAGCGGCGCACTGAGGCAGACCCAGAGCGGGGGCTGCGCCGCGATGCCCGCAGCGCGCCACGCATCCGACGCCATCAGCAGTGCATAGGTGGGGCTAAGCGCGCTGAGCATCGGGGGCAGCAGCGCAAACCAAGCCATCAGCGTGGGGAGCAATCCCAGCAGCAGCGCACCGTAAGCCCAGTTCGCCGCGCGACTATGAACGAATTGTACACCGCGTCGCACCAGCGCGCTGCCAATCACCTCCATGATGCTCAGCCAGACCAGCGCGCTCCAGAACCCGCCTGAACCCGTCGGCAAGCCCCACGCCAACAGCGCACCCATCACCAGCAACCCGCTCAGCACACGCAGTAACCCCACCTCCAGCAGATGGGCACGCAACGGCTGCGCGACTGGCTCCGCCTGACGCCGCACCGTCAGCAGTAGGAGGCTCAGATAGCCCGCTGTGGCAAAGATGCCGAGCATTGTGAGCTGTGTCTGCTCTGCGCCGCTGTAGCCCTGCAAACCGCTCAGCTGCCACGCCAGCGCGCCTGCCAGTGCCATCAGCCCCGCGCTGGGCACTACGTACAGCCCGCGCCCAATGCTCGACGGCGCGTTCACCCAGCGTGCCATCCGCTCGAAGCGCAACGCCTCCACGAGCAGCCATAGCATCGTGAACCCGCGTAAATCGGGCAGCACGAAGAGCATGTGAGTCGGCAGCAGCACGCGCCCTGCGACGGGCAGCGCAATCATCGCGCTGAACAACCCGCTGCTGGAGACGGCGGTGCGTGTGCGCCCGCCATCGAGCAGGAAGGCATACGCAAGCAAGCCCGCCACCAGCGCCCATATTGTGCCCTCCCAAGCTGACGCGAAAAGCGCCAGCGACACAAGCCCCAACACGAAGTAATTCGCGAAACTGAACAACAGCCAGAGAGTGAGGCAATCCAGGAACCCCAGTCCCAGTACTTGCGCCACCACGCCGTGCAGCGGCAGCCACAAGCACATCGCGAGCGCGCGAAACAGCAAGTCAGGGATGCCGCGCTGCAGGAGTAGCGCGTGTGCTGTGTAGGGCATCAGGCGCAGCTGCTCAAAGTTCCCCGTGCGCAAGTCGTGCGCGAACGAGGGGTCAGGCAAGCGTCGCTCCACCCAGCCCCGCGCCAGCAGGTGCATCAGGGCGAGCCAGCCCAGCAGCAAGTGGACGCCCGCGCCTTCCCTCACTCGAACCAGAAGGGGCAACAGCAGTAAGCCTACCACGCCTGCACCGACTGCGAACCACCAGCTCCCGCGCAGCAACGCAGCAACCGACAGGCGACGGTACATCACCCCCCAGAATATCAGCCCGTCGAACCATCCTGACAACGCAGCAGCAGAATCCCGTACCCCCGTTAGCGTCATCAACCCGTATATACGCCGCTCTCGATGCGATTCCTACTCTGCTGAAGCAGCTCGCGGGCGTGCTGGAGCGCCGTTTCGGTCGGCTCGCCTGTGAGCATGCGTGCGATTTCGCGCACGCGCGACTCGCCCTCCAGCGTGTGGAGTTGCACGCGCGTTGCCGTGCCGTCGGTCTGCTTCTCGATAGCGAGGTGGTGTGTTGCGCGGCTGGCGATTTGGGGCAGGTGCGTGATGCACAGAATCTGGCAGTGGTGCGCCAGCGTCGCGAGTTTCTCGCCGACGGCGTGCGCGGTGCGCCCGCCGATGCCCGCGTCGATTTCGTCGAACACGAGGGTCGGCACGGGCGCAGCGTCGGCTAAGGCAGTCTTGAGAGCGAGCATCACGCGCGACATCTCGCCGCCTGAGGCGATTTTGCTCAGCGGGCGCGGCGGCTCGCCGGGGTTCGCGCTGAACAGAAACTCCACGCTGTCGGCTCCTGAAGTGTCCATCGGCTTGGGGCGCACTTCCACGAAGAACTCTGCACGCTCCATCGCCAAGTCGCGCAGGCACGCCTGCACTGTCTCGGCAAAGCGCCGCGCGCCCGCTTGACGCATCTGAGACAGCTCGGCGCATAGCGCCTTCGCATGCGCTTGCAACTCGGCGATTTGCGCCTCCAGCACCTCGCGACGCTCGGACTGCGTTTCTAATGCGCGCAGTTTTGCCTCCGCGTCTTCGGCGTACTGCAACACCGCCTCGATGGTGTCGCCGTACTTACGCTTGAGCCGCTTGATAAGCTCGAGCCGCGCGATGACCTCCTCGAGGCGTGCTGGGTCGTACTCGATGCTCTCTGCGTAGGCACGCAGGTGGCGTGCGACCTCTTCGATATGCACAAGCGCATTCTCCAGCCAGTCGCGCCATTCGGCAACAGTGGGGTCGATGCGGGCGATTTCGGTCAGGTTGCGGCTTGCCTCGGCGGCGCGGTCATACGCGCTCTGTTCGCCCATCAGCGCGTCGTAGGCGCCGCCCGCCAACGCCATCAGCTTTTCGGCGTGCGTGAGGCGCCGCGCTTCCGTCTCCAGCTGCTCATCCTCGCCCACCTGCAGGTGCGCCTTGCGGATTTCGTCTACCTGAAAGCGGTAGAGGTCGAGCATCTGTTCGCGCTCGCGTTCGCGTTCGGTGAGTTCCTGCAGTTCACGCTCCGCTTGGCGCAACGCCTGTACCGTTTCGCGCACTTGTGCCCGCAGGCTCAGCGCAGGCTCGCCCAGCCAGCGGTCTAAAAACTCCAAGTGGCTGCTGGGTTTCAAAAGCGACTGGTGTTCGTGCTGCCCGTGCAGGTCGACAAGTCGCTCGCCGATAGCGCGGAGCGTGCTGAGTGGCGCGGGCTGACCGTTGATGCGAGCAATCGAACGCCCTCCTGCCTGCACTTCGCGGCTGAGATACAGCAGTCCCTCCTCTGGCTCCACGCCCAACTCGCTTAGCAGTGCGCACAGTTCGGGGTCATTAGGCAGCTCAAAAACGGCGTTCACGCGCAGTTTCTCTGCGCCCGCTCGGATAAGGTCGGGGTCTGCACGCTCCCCCAACGCGAGGCTCAGCGCGTCGATGAGAATCGATTTGCCCGCGCCCGTTTCGCCTGTAAGCGCGTTCAGCCCCGCCGCAAAATGCACCTCGAGGCGGTCAATAATCGCCAAGTTCTCGATGTGCAGCGAATGCAGCATCGAGCGAATTGTACCTGCTTAGTGCCTCGCGCCCTCAGGCTTCTGGTCTTTGAGCGACTTGATGTAGGCAATCAGCTGGTTGAGTTCCTCTTCGGGCAGCTTGTAGGCGACCATCACAGGGCTGTAGCCCGCCACGATTTTCTTGTTCGGCTCCACAATCGACTCGCGTAGGTACGCTTCGTCGGCAATTACTGTGGAGCCATCCTTGAGCTTGACCTGCGAACCGTACAGCCCGTATAGGCTGGGACCCAGCTGGCTCGCGCCTGCCATATGGCATGCGTTGCAACCGTTCTTGAGGAAGACCAGTTTGCCCTTTGCAACTGCCGCGTCGGCTGGAGCAGCTTGCGAATCAGCTTTGTCGGCAGATGGCGCGAGCTGTTTCGCGGAAGCTTCTGCTTTTGTTGCCGACGGCGCCGATCTGTCCGATGGGGAAGTCGTGGCGGACTGGTTGCCACAGGCGGTCAAAAGAAACGCAAGCATTGCTGTAAGCGCGCTCCAGCTCAATCCATTCCAGTGCCGTCGCATAGTTATGCCTCCTTCTCAACTCATTAGACCAGATGAGTTGACTGACGAATTTATACCCGACGGCAGCGTAGCCTGTCAAGGGGGTTGGGGCAACACGGCGTTTGAAACCACAGTTGGTGTACCTCGAAGACTAATAATACCAATCGGGGTTTCAAATAGCGCAGTATCCGGTACGGCTGAAGCCGTTCCTGTGCAAACCAAGCCCGCCTACGCGGGCTGTAGCCGACGAAGGTCGGCTTCGTCTGCATAGCAACGGCTTGAGCCGTACAGGACGATGCGTCATTTGAAACCCCGATTGGTATTATTATTACACCTTAATCGGCTCCCCCTCTGCCTTGCTTACATGGTTCCAGATGATGTCCAGAATCTGGTCGGAGTTGACTCGGTCGGCTTCCGCTTCGAAGTTCAGCAGGATGCGGTGGCGCAGGGCGGGCTTGAGCGCGCGCTGCACATCTTCCCGCGCCACGTTGTAGCGTCCGTCCAGCAGTCCGAACACCTTGCTGGCTAAAATCAGCGTTTGGGCGCCGCGCGGGCTGGAGCCGTAGCGCACATACTTATTCACCTCAGGAGGTGCGTAGTCGGAGCCGGGATGCGTCGCCACGATGAGTTTGAGCGCGAACTCTTGCACGGGGCGGGCAATCGGCACTTCGCGCACCAGGCGCTGCATGCGCAGCAGGGTCTCCTTGTCCGCCACGACTTCTGGCTGCGGTGTCTCCACGCCCGTAGTGCGGTCTACAATCTCGCGCAGTTCGTCCAACGATGGGTAGCTCACCAGAATCTTGAAAAAGAAGCGGTCGAGCTGCGCTTCGGGCAGGGGATAAGTGCCTTCCTGCTCAATCGGGTTCTGCGTCGCTAAGACCCAAAACGGCGGCTCGATAGGGTAGCGCTTGCCTGCAAC
>JANXCK010000083.1 GCA_025060055.1 Fimbriimonadales bacterium
CACCGCCGTTTGACCAAATCACCCCCACTTCGGAGAACATCGTGGCGTTTATCGTGGAGCGACTGCAGCCGCGGCTGCAAGGTACGGCACGACTTTCTGCCGTGCGCCTGTGGGAGACCCCACGCAGCTACTTCGAGTGGCGGCGGGACGAGTAGATATAAGGTGCGAGCAGCTACTGGCGCATCGGCGAAACGCCGACATGCTGGTGGCGCACACTCCAGCCTGTGTCCCAGTCTGTTCGTGTAGTGTGACGCCGCTGTACGCCTCGCTGCTGCACGCGGGTGCGTCGTGTCAGTCGGCGGGGCGTTTCTGTTTGGTGCGCCTGCCGTGAACGAGTTTGCGATTGTGGTGGTGCTACTTGCACTGGATTGGTAGGAGTCGCCCACTCTGCGTCGAACACTCCTTACAAATGCCGCGCGTGAAGCCGACAGAGCAGGACTACCGTCAGCAGGAGGCGTTCCACCGCCTCACTGACATCCTGCGCTGCAAGTGGACGCTGGCAGTGCTGGACGCGCTGTCACAGGGCGTGAACCGCCCTGGTCAGATCGTGCGCGCCCTGCCCGGCTTGACGACCAAAGTGCTGTACGAGCGCGTCCATAAACTGGAGCGATACGGTCTGCTCACGCGCCGCGCCTACCCCGAAACGCCGCCGCGCGTGGAGTATGAGCTGACTGAACGCGGGCGTCAACTCCTCGCGCTGATTCGCCAGATGCGCGAATTCGCCCACGAGTGGTCACAACACCTCGAAGAGACGCCCACACTTACCGAAAAGTAATCACTTACTTTCTGGTAAACCTCTTGCCTTTGCTGTGCAGGTTCAGGTAGAAAATCCTCGCAGGAGGTTCGAGACCATGCGAGGATTTCTAATCGGTTCGGCTTTGTGTGCGGTGCTGGCTGTGATGGCGTTCGCGGGGCAGTCCAAAGCCCCCACGCCCGATAAGTTGCCCGCAGGCTGGCGCAACTGGACACATATTACAACAGGCGTCATCTATAGCGAGAAGCACCCGTTGTTTAGCGCATTTGGCGGCGTCCATCACATCTACGCGAACGCGCCTGCTGCCGCAGTTTACCGCAGAAACGGCGCGCGCTATCCCGACGGCAGTCAAATCGTGTTCGTGCTGTACGAGGCGAAAGATGTCGGCGGGATGTATGTCGCGGGCAAGAAGAAGGTCACCGCCCTGATGGTGAAGGACAGCAAGCGATACCGTCAGTCAGGTGGCTGGGGCTGGCAGGCGTGGGACGCCAACGGAAAGGCGCTGGTGAACGACCCCGTCGGACAGTGCATGGGCTGTCATCAGGCGTCGCTGAACCGCGACCTGGTGATTAGCAAGTGGACTCAGTGATTGCGCCTTCCTTGACTGTCGGCAGGACGCCGACACGGCGCAAGGGGACGCCCACAGCGTCAGCGTCCCCGTCAAGGACTGTTTGCTCACTCAAACAGCTCCCCCACGCGCACGGCAAACTCAAGCAGCAGCTCGCCGCCTGCGAGGGTGTCATTTTCGTGCAGCACTTCAATCTCCAGCGGGGCAGTGAAGCGATATACTTGCTTGCGCTCAGGGAACAGCAGCCACACCTCACGTGCGCCCGACTCAAAATACTCCCCCACCTTCTGATACAAGTCGTGCAGGTTCTCGGAGGGCGAGACCACCTCCACTGCAAGGTCAGGAGCGCCATCGATAAACTCTTTGGGCGATTCACCTTGCGGGAGCCGTTCTCGACGCATCACTGAAGCATCGGGGCTACGCACATTCCCGCCGCGCATCCGAAACCCGACTGCCTCGCTGTAAACCACTGTGGAAGGACGCTTCGCGTTGTAGAGTCGCGCAATCAGACTGCTGACAATCTCGCCGTGTCTGGCTCCTGTGGGCACGACCTGAATCCTCCCGTTGACCAGCTCGTATTTGCGCCCGTCGTCGGGCATCTGCAGCAGGTCTTGCTCGGTGTAGCGGCGTTTGCGCTTGGGTTTGTCGCGTACTACGGACATAGATCTCACCTGCGGGGAGTATACCTTGAAGGCGATATAATTAGGGCTATGCCGAAAGTGTACGAGGAGCTGGTGGAGTTTCTCGCGCAGTTGGATCCGCAGGCGTTAGTGCGGTTTCGCCCTTCAGCGGCAGCGTGTGGCGGAGCTACTGAGCCGTCAGCGAGAGGGGCAACTCTCACCCGACGAACAGGAAGAGCTGGAGCATTACATGCTGATGGAGCATCTTTTTCGCTTAGCGAAGGCGCGCGCTCGCGAGATACTCCATGAGGCGTAGAATAACATCGATAGGCGAGGCGACTGTGAAAGTGTTGCGCCTAAATGCGCCTGCGCGAGTTGTGGAACGAATGGCGCTGATGCGCGTGGGGAAGTATCCGTAGAGAGGTATCCTCTGCATATGCAAGTTGCCCTACCCGCAGGCTGGACGCAAGCGCAGTACGAGTGGCTCAACGCGCTGGGGCAGGCGAAAGACCCCGCGCCGTTGCTGCGCCAGCACCGCGAGTGGCAACGCGCTGCGTGGATACAGGCGCGACTGGACGCGCTGAAGGGATTGTCGCCTGCAGAGATGCGCCGACTCTTGCCTGCAGTGCGGGGGCTGGTGATCGTCGCCGACCGCGTGGGGGATGTAGACACGCGCTGCTACGCCCGTGAGAAGCTGCTTGATATGCATGACGCGCTGTACGATATGAACGGCGTGCTGCCCGTGATGCAGTCCCTGGAGCGGTTGTTGCCGCGGGCGTCGCTGGCGCGTCGGGCGGGCGGGGGGCGCGTGCTGGCGTCGCTGTATCGCACGATGGGCGAGTACGACAAGGCGCTTACACAGATTCGCGCGGCGTCCGCCGCCGCCTCCAAACTAAGCGACGCGAAACTGATGGGGCAGTGCGCCTATGTGCAGGCGAGTTTGCACTATCTGGGTGGCGAGCTGGACGCGGGCGTGCGCGCCATTCAGCAGGCGCAGCGGTATGCGCAGCAAGCGAACGAACTGCTCGGCGTCGCCGACAGCTGGAACTTCGAGGGCGTGTTGCGACGGGCGCGTGGCGAGTATGACCTCGCGCTGCAAGCCTACCGTAATGCGCAAACGGTTTATGAGCAGGCGAACTTCCCGCTGGGCGTAGCGCGCTGCATTGCCAATCGCGGGCTGGTCTACTGGACGATGGGGCTGTACGAGGATGCGCGCCTGCACTATCGCGAGGCAATGCCGCGTTTCCAGCAGCTCGGCGCCGAGTGGGATGTGGCAACTTGCACGCTGAACACGGCGATTCTGCTCCAGCATGACGGCGATATTGAGGGCGCGCTGGAACTGTATCGAGACGCGCTGAAACGCTACGAGGCGTTGGGCGATAGGGAAGGCGTGGCGTACTGCCTCCACAATATGGCGGATGCACACAGTCAGGCGCGGCGGCATGCGGAGGCGTTGGAATACGCCCATCGCGCCGCGGTGCTGTATGAGCAGAGCGGGAACGCGCTTGTGGCAGCGCAGGCGCGTCATGTGAAAGCGCAGGCGTTGCTGGATTTGAACCGCCCGCGCGAGGCGTGGCAGACGCTGCAAGCCGCGCGTGAGCAGGCACAGGCAAACCCCATTCAGGCGATTGACCAGGCGCATCTGGAGGGCGAGGCGCTGGCGCGTCTGGGGCAGGCGCAGTCGGCGCGGCGCGCGTTCCAGAAGTGCCTGACGCAGATTCGGGGGCTGGAGGCGCTGCGCGGCGTCCCCCCTGAAGAGGCGAGCCACTACCTGAGCCGCTTTCGCGGGCATGTGGCGGCGATTGTGAGTTACTTTGGGCGCAGGGGCGACTGGCGCGCGGCGTTCGAGGCGTGTCAGGTGGGCAAGGGAAACGCGCTGCGCCTTGCGTGGCAAACCCCGCGCCTCTACCCTGAGCTAACCCGCGCCGAGCAAACGCGCCTGAACACCCTGCGTACACGCTACGAGGACGCGCTTACAAAGCAGGAGCGCGCCCCAACGCTCGCTGAGCAACGCCGCCTGCGCCGTGAGGTTGAACGCCATCTGACCGCGTGGCGCAACTATCAGCGCGAGTTAGCAGCACGCTACCCCCGCCTGCGCTGGCGACAGCCCGAACCCCTGCGCCCTGAACGGCTGCCCTTAGACAACGAGACCCTACTTGTGGAGTACGCGCTTGCCCCCGACTGGCTGACGATAGTCTGGGCGCGGCGACAGGGCAAGCGCGTGCAACTGGGCGGGCAAGTGCAGCGCGTTGCAGAAGAGCGTGTGCGCAGCGCAATCCGAAACCTGCTCGCCCACTTGGAGCGCGAAGCCCCGCTGGAAACGGTTCACAACGAGGCGCGGCGACTCTACGACTGGCTCATTCGCCCGCTGGAGGCGCAGCTAAGTGGGACAAGGCGCGTGATTGTGTGTCCCGACGGCGATTTGCATGCGACGCCGTGGGCGGTGCTGCGCGACTCGCAGGGGCGGTATCTGCTGGAGCGCGTTGCGATTGGCAGTTGCCCATCCGCTTCGGCGTGGGCGGCGGCGGAGGCGATGGCGCAGCGCAGGCGAGCGTCAGAGCGCGTGCTGACCGTCGCTGTGTCGGAGTTTCGCGGCGCAGACGGTGACACACGGGCGCGGCTCAGCCCCCTGCCCGGCGCAGAGCGCGAAGCGCAGGCGGTGCAACGCATCTGGGGACGCGCGGCGCAAACCCTGCGCAATCAGCAAGCCACGCGCACGGCGACCCTGCGCGGGATGGCGGGCGCAAGCGTACTCCACTTCGCCACGCATGCCGTGCCGAACCTGCGCGCGCCGATGCTGAGCGCGCTCGCGCTCTGGGGCAAAGAGGCGCCGCAGTGGCTCTACGCGCACGAGGCGATGCAGAACCCCCTCAACGCCCGCCTTGCTGTGCTATCGGCATGTCGCACAGGCGTCGGCGCGTTCACAGCAGATGGCGCGATGGGCTTGCACTGGGCGTTCCTTGCGGCAGGCTGCCCCACTGTGCTGGCGACGCTCTGGCGTCTGCCCGACGACGCCGCGCCTATCTGGGCGGAAGCCTTCTACACGCGCTACAAAGCAGGCGACTCCGTAATTGACGCCCTGCGCCGCGCCTGCCTGCAGCTCAGGCAGAACCCACGCTTCGCCCACCCCCGCTACTGGGGCGCATGGCAGGCGTTCGGGGCAAGATAAGCAATTCCCAAGTGCAGGTACGACGGCGTCCGCGCCGTCGAGCGTGGCACGGGCGTCTCGCCCATGCAAAGCGTAGCACGGACAGTCCTGTCCGTGCAAGGTGATTGGGCGTGGCACGGACAGTCCTGTCCGTGCAATTCGGTACGACGGGGTTCCGCCGTCAAAAATCGCCTGAATCTGCTCCAAACCTGCAACAGATTCAAAAACTGGCGAGTCTTCTATCCTTGCAAGGGGCAGAAAGGAGACACAAATACGCGCCCCTTGCAGGAGGAAGAGCAGATGAAGCGATCGCTAATGACTTTGCTCGCCTTTGCAGGCTTGAGCTTCCTAAGTGCGCACGCCCAGCTCATTGGCGCGGCGCACAATCTGGTTGTTCAGCATGGTGTGTATCAGGTAGGTCCGAATTCAGATGACCCTCTCTACACACCGCAGGGGTTCTTGCTAACACCCGGAGGAGGTTACCCGACTGTCCGAAACCCTGTAGCCTTGAGCAATGCGTTCTTGAACGCTGTCACTGGCTCGCCTGGTTCTGCCTTCCTGAGCTGGACGACTGTGCCTCAGGGTCAGTTCGGGGGCGCTTCTACAACGATGGTATCGATAGTTGCCCCCTTCACAGGGTTCATCTGGTGGCCAGGCTACTTCATTCGCGATGTGCCGTCGAATGATGGGGTAGGCTCGTACAATGTATCAGGCGGCAACATACTCTACCAGAACGGTCCATCAGGATGGTTTGCCCGCGCAGGAATTTTCTTCCCGTTTCGCGGCTTCGTGTTTGGACCGAACGCCTATGTCGCGGGCGCGATGGCGTTTGAGTGCACCATCTACAACGCGTTCAACGTGATTGTAGACCAGTTCATACTAGGTGTCCACTTCGGCTTCGATGGACTGGGACCACGCCCGAACGTCGTAGGCGTCTACGGCACGACGCCCCATTTTCAGGCCCAGTGGTTCGAAGATTACGGAACCACCTTCGCTGGCTTCGGGCTGGCGTGGACGAATGTTTTCATTCCTCCAGGCGGCAAAGTGCTGCTGGAGGGGCGCCTCACACTTCTGGCGGACCCTGACTCGGGGTTCGACTACACCAACGAGTTCGACAACGACCCCGTTGTGGTTGCGAACCTGCCTGACTTTGGGTACTCTACGATTCCCGAACCTGCCAGCATGACCGCGCTGGGCGTGGGGCTACTTGCACTCCTTGCACGACGGCGACGCCGCGCAAGCTGAGCAACTCTGGTGAGAACGCGCACCTCACAGGCGTCCCTTGCACCGAGCACCCCCTTCTCTCATGGAGGGAAGGGGGTTACAGTCGCTTGGGAATAGTCTGTTCCTAATAAAAACGCACTCGCCCTGTTTGTGGACGCCCTCGCACACAGCGCCGGGCAAGCGGGTGTGGTACTGCGCTGCGTGAGAGGCGCCGCGCGGGGCATTAGGGGCATGGTCAGACTACGCGCGGGCAACGGCGGGACAAGGCTATTCAAACAGCTCCCCCACGCGCACAGCAAAATCAGGTAGCAGCTCACCCCCTGTGAGCACATCGTTTTCGCGTAGCACCTCCACTTCCAACGGGGCGATATAGCGATATACCTGCTTGCGGTCAGGAAACAGCAACCACACCTGCTGCGCCCCCGACTCGAAGTACTCCAGAACTTTCTGGTATAAATCATTCAGGTTCTCCGAAGGCGAGACGATTTCTACGGCCAAATCGGGTGCGCCATCGGGAAAGGCGTCAGTGGGCTTTCCCTCAGGGAACCGTTGCGCACGCATCAGCGCAAAGTCAGGGCTGCGAATGTTGCCTGATGCCATCCGAAAACCCGTGCTGGAATCAAACGCGAACATAGCGTCAGGCAGCACTCTGAAAACCTTTCCTATCAGCCGTGAGCCAATCCACCCGTGTCTTCCCCCTGTGGGCACGACCTGTATCCTCCCGTTGACCAGCTCGTACTTGCGTCCGTCGTTGGGCATCTGCAGCAAGTCCTGCTCGGTGTAGCGGCGTTTGCGTTTCGGTCTGGCACGGACGGTCGCCATCGGTCTCACCCTGCAAGGGAGTATACCTTGTTAGGTATACTTGCCGACCGATGGCACGGCGCGAGCCTATCAACGACTTAGACCTTACACACTGGCATGAGTATACCGACATCCTTACCGACAGCCTGTGGCTTTTAGGCAAGCGCGACAACTCAGGGGTACATCGTCCCGATTATTGGGGCAACTTCGCTCCGCAGATTCCGTATCAAGCGATGCGCCGCTTCACGAAGCAAGGTGAACTGGTGCTGGATCCCTTTGTGGGGATGGGCACCACGCTGATAGAGGCGCTGCGCTTAGGCAGGCACGCAATTGGTGTGGAGCTTAGCCCCACAGTTGTGCAGGCTGCACGCGAGCGCATTGCGCAGGCAGACAACTCCTACGCGGCACGCACTGCCCTCTTGCAAGGCGACAGCACGCACCTGCATACCGCAGAGCAGGTGCGCTGCCAGATGAGCGCGTGGGGCTTTCAAAAAGCGCACTTGCTCATTTTCCACCCACCCTATCACGACATCATCCCCTTCAGTGATCATCCGCGCGACCTCTCGAACGCGCCCACCGTAGAAGCGTTCCTGACGGGGTTGGAGCAAGCCGTCGCGTTGTTCGCACCGCTGCTGGAAGTAGGGCGGTTCTTGGTGCTGGTAATTGGCGACAAGTACGCCGAAGGCGAGTGGGTGCCGTTGGGGTTTTACAGCATGGAGCGCGTTCGCAAGTACGGTTTCCGCCTCAAGAGCATCTGCGTGAAGGATTTTCATGAGACGCGGGGCAAGCGCGGGCAGCGCAGCCTGTGGCGCTATCGCGCCCTTAAAGGCAACTTTTATGTGTTCGCGCACGAGTATGTGATGTTCTTTGAGAAGCGGAAGTAGGCAGAGAGGTGCAGCTGGGGGTAGGAACAAGCGAGCGCTACAACGCTGCAGCGCAAGCCCTAACGCCCGTACCCCCAGCTTGGGCAGACGCTACCTGCTAATACGGAACCTCCACCCAGCGGCGCTCGTTGGCAGAGATTTCCACTGCCTCCAGCACCGCTTGGCACTTCAGCCCGTCGTAGAAGTTGGGCGAAGGTAGTTGGTCTTTGCTGATGGCTTCCAGCGCGTCGCGCACAATATGCGTAAAGGTGTGCTCGTAGCCGATGATGTGTCCGGGGGGCCACCACGCGCTGATGTAGGGATGCACGCCCTCCGTCACCATAATCGTGCGGAAGCCGCGCGTGCCCTGCGGGTCGGTCTCCAGATACAGCTCCAACTCGTTCATTCGCTCAAGGTTGAACACAATACTGCCTTTGGAGCCGTTGATTTCGAAGCGGTTGTAGTTTTTGCGCCCCAAGGCGAAGCGCGTGGCTTCAAAAGTGCCGAATGCGCCGTTTTTGAAGCGTGCTAAGAACGCCGCCGCATCGTCTACGGTGACCTCGCCCATCTCCGTGCCCGCTTGCCCGCCGAGGCGGTCGTCCACCTCGCGCAGCAGGGGACGCCGCTTGATGAAGGTGTGCATCATCCCGCACACTTCGGCGATTTCGCCCACCAGCCAGTGCGCCAGGTCAATAATGTGCGCGTTCAGGTCGCCATGCACGCCTGAGCCAGCGATATCCTTCTGCAAGCGCCACACCAGCGGGAAGTTGGGGTCAACAATCCAGTCTTGCAGATAGGTGCCGCGGAAGTGGTAAATCTCGCCAATCACACCGTCTTCAATAAGCTTTTTGGCAAACGACACGGCGGGGGCTTTGCGGTAGTTGAAGAAGATGCCGTGTTTGACACCGTTTTGCTCGACGGCTTGCACCATTTCGCGCGCTTCGGCGAGGTTGTTGGCTAACGGCTTTTCGCACAGCACGATTTTGCCGTGCTTGGCAGCCTCTATCGAGATAGGCGCGTGCAGGTTGCCGGGGGTAGACACATCGACGAGGTCGATATCGGGACGGGCGACGACCTCACACCAGTCGGTAGCGTATTCCTCAAAGCCGTATTTCTCGGCAGCAGCGCGCACACGCTCCTCGTGGCGTCCGCAAATGACCTTCAACACGGGTTCTACTCCCAGTTCGGGGAAGAAGCGACTCACTTGGCGGTAGGCGTTGCTGTGCGCCTTGCCCATGAACTGATAGCCAATCAGCGCCACATTCAGCTTGCGTTTTGCCATCGTAGAACCTCCATCGGCAGATTGTCATTCCGAGCGCAGCGAGGAATCTGAGTCCCGCGCCTCGCTCGGAGTGGCGAAAATGCTCTTTCGATAGCGTCGGCGTCCGCGCCGACGGTTCGTCCGCGAGACGCGGACGCTACGAAAATCGGCGTTCCCGCCATCGTTTGGCAACGGCAGGAATGCCGTCGCCCCTATGCGCTGTTGCCCAAACTACCGTGGCACAGGGCGTGCTCCTGGAGTGCGCGGTCGCGGACCTTCTTGCTGGGCAGCCTCTTCGGGGTTGTAGGGCTTGACGATGGTGTTGGTGATTTTCGCCCGCGCCTGCAGCTGGCGCACGTAGTCGCCGAGTTTGATGCGCACGGCTTGCTCGCGCAGGTCTTGCTGCTCCTCAGGCGATGCCATCGAGCCCGTGCGTTCCTTGCGCAGAATCACGAAGCCTGCTGCGGAACGAAACGGCTCCGACATTTGCCCCGGCTGAAGCGCGTTGAGCTTCTCGCGAATGTCCTGAGGAATAAAGTTCACATTCAGCCAGTTCAGTTTGCCGCCGCGGTCTTTGGTGAAGGGGTCATCGGAATACTGCTTCACTGCTTCGGTGAAATCCAGCCCCTCTTGGATTTTCTGGTAGGCTTCGCGGGCGCGCGCTTCGGCAGCAGGGGCGTTCTCCTCTTGCTGTTCAGGTGTGTTGCCCTGAATGCGCACCACGATTTGGCTGTACTCGATGAACTCGTCCAAGTTCACCTGCCGCTCGACCAGTTTTTCTGCTAGCATCTGGATGCGGATGCGCCCGTACAGCCGACTAGGGGGTGCTTGGCTGCGCCGCATGAAGTCTTCGATGCTCATACCCGGAGGCATTTGCGCCTCGATCGCTTGAAGTTGTTGCTTGTAGCGTGCCTCGATTTCGGATTCAGGCACTGAGACGCCTTCCTTACGGGCTTCCTGTTCTATAATCCGAAACAGAATCAGTTCCTCGACTGCCGTCGCAGCGAAGCAGTCGTAGCTATACTGGATGACCTCGCTGGCAAGGATTGGCTCGTCGTTGACGGTGGCAACTACTTGGTTTGCAGGGGGCAGTTGCGGCGGGCGATACGGGGCAGGAAGCAATCCGAACGCGCCTTGCTGAGCGGTTGGTTGAGTGGCTTTCGGTGGCGTTTGAGGCTTCGGTTGTGCTTGCGCTTGCCCTTTTGGAGCAGTGGGTGGTTCCTTCTGCTGGGATGGTTGCTGCTGCGTGCGTTTAGTGTCCTGCGTTTGTTTCTTCTGTTGCTGTTGCGCCCCGCTGATGAGTGGGCTAAACACCAACGCCAATCCCAAAATCCCTAACACTCCGTAGCGGTAGTTCATTCGTCGCCTCCTCTACGCAGGGGGAGATTCGGCACGCGCAGGTGGGTTTCCTGCCAGTGGGCGTTGCCAATCTGTGCCCAGTAGAGGAGCATGCCCAGCGCAACAATCCCCATTGGTTGGGCGGCAAGCACAGCGGTGGCAACCGTGCCCAGTAGCCACGCATATTGCAGCGCGGGGGGGAGCGGCGCACTCACACGCAGCGCGCGGGCACGCAAAATGCCCACGCCGCAGACGACTGCCAGCAGCACAAATATTAACTCGTGTAGGTCAGGCAAGCGCGCCTGCACGCTTGGGACACCACTAAGCCAAAGCGCAGTGGCACATACCGCGAGCAATAGCCCTCCATGCACTACCAAATCAATGCCTCTGGAAACGCGCACCACGCGCATAGGCTGGTTTTGAAGTGCAAGGCGCACGCGCCGCCGCTCGCTCCGCTCGCGCTGGAGCACCAGCAGGCTCAGCGTCAGGGCACATAGCGCACCGCCCCAGCCTAACGCAGGCGTTTGCCCTTTCCAGCCCAGCCAAAGCGCTACCAGCCCTGTGAGGTACGCTACGCCAAGCGGATTGCCCTCAATCTGCAGCCACGCGCGGCACACAAGCAAACACCACAGCAAGGCAAGCACACCGTAAAGCTCCCCAACGCCTTGTGAGGTGCTCCTATGCCCCAGCACGCCCTCGCGTGCCCACACGCCCGTGCTTAGCGAATCCAGCATTAGCGCGATTAGCCCCAGCCCCGCCACCACGCCGTTGCCAATCGCGAGCGTGTCCAGCGCGTGGCATAGGCGCAGGAGCGCGAGACTCGTTGCGACTAAGAGCAGAGCGTGCCACACTATAGAGGCGTCGGGCACTACGGCAGGGACGAGACTGGCGACACTGCTTGCCACAATCCATCCGCCCCAGTCGCTTAGCCAGCGCAGGCGTGCTTGCGAGGGAGGCAAGGTCGCTTGCGAGCCTGCGGTGGGAATGCGTTGCGGACGCCTAACCGCACGCCACGATCGCGCCATCCCCCACAGGCTTAGCCCAAGCCAGCCTATCAGGAGCGCAGTCGCCATGCAGGGCGATTGTACCTACCGCCCTACTGCTGCGGCTCCCACTTCACATGCCCATCGGCGTAAATCACCATCCGCCCGTCGGGCAGCTGCAGATAGCCCACCACCGTGTCCACTTGAGAGTCCATCTGCGCGATCGATTCCCCATTCAGCAGATACCGAAAGGCGAACGCGCCGTCCACCTCAAAGAGCTTTGGGTCTTTAAGGTATGGTAGTAGCACAAGGGCTACCTGCTCGTCGCCGTATGCAGGCGGAAAGCACATGTCGTAATCTTGTACATACATCAGCAGGGCGGTCGCAATCTGCCGAGCTTGTGTTCGATATGCCTCCAGTCGCGCTTCCTCAACCGCTTTACTGAGTTCCTGAGGGGAGGTGCGCATCAACGCGCGGTAGAATGCTGCTCCGTGCGCCACATACAAAATCGCATCCCCTTGCGGTGAAACCTCTGCCAAGGCGGAGTCGGCAGCAATCAAGGCAACTCGGTTGCCGTCCGCCAGCCAAGTAGTCTGCGTGGTGTCGCG
>JANXCK010000118.1 GCA_025060055.1 Fimbriimonadales bacterium
TGCGCACTGGGTCTACCGCTACGCCCGACGCGCGCACAACGGCAGCATCCTGCTGCTGCACGATACCTACGCCCATACCGCTGACGCGCTGCCAGAGCTGATTCGTGCCCTGCGCCAGCGCGGGTTTGAGTTCGTGACCATCCCTGAGATGGTGGCGCAGCTAAAAAGTCGCCGCGCAGCAAAGAGCTAATATCCGTCAGCAGACAGCTTCGTTTACGCAGGAATAGTGAACGCGGCAGCGAATCGGAGCGCATGCCATGCGTACAGAACCGAAGCAGCTGCGTTTAGCGTTCGGCACAGACCCGCTCACGCAGATGAGTATCACTTGGCAGACCTCTGAACCCGTCGAGAACCCCGTTGTCGAGTACGGCGAAACGCCGAGTCTGGGTAAGCGGGTTCCCGCCGAGCGCGTGAGCTACCCCTATGAGACGGGTATAATCTATCGTGCCCTGATGGGCGACCTCCAGTCGGGGCAACGGTATTTCTATCGCGTGGGCTGCGAAGGCGGCGGTTTTTCTCGCGCCTATTCGTTTCGCACTCCCCAAAGCGGTCTGCACGATTTTATCTTCACAGCGTTTGCAGACCACGGCACGACCCGCTTCAGCGTGCAAAACTCGCGGAATGTGGCAGCGCTGAACCCGACTTTCCACTTTATCGCAGGCGATCTCTCTTACGCGGACGGACGCCAACCCGTTTGGGACAAATACTTGGAGCAGCTGGAGGTGCTGGCAGCGCGAATCCCTGTGATGGTGAGCTTTGGCAACCACGAGAACGAGCGTATTGGGGAGCAGCGCATCGGCTATATCGCAGCGGAGACACGCTTTGCCATGCCCAACAAGGGACAATACTACGACTTTAGGATTAGCAACGCTTGCTTTGTAGCGTTCAACAGCAACGAGCGCGAGAACGAAGCGCAGTACGAATGGCTGCAACGCACTTTGCAGCGCGCCCGAAGTGACCGCGCTATCCGCTGGCTTATCGTGTTTGCGCACCATCCGCTGTACGGCTCCACGCGCCGCCGCGGCAACAACGAAGCGATGATTCGCCGATTCCAGCCCTTGTTCGACCGCTATCGCGTGGACTTGGTCATTCACGGGCATGACCATGTTTACGAGCGGATGTATCCGATGCGTGGGGGCAAGGCGGTCGTGAAGTCGGGCAACCGCTATCGTCAAGGCGCGGGCGTGGTGTATGTCACTTGCGGAGGGGGCGGCGTCTCGCTTTACGACCTGATGCCTGAGCCGACGCCGTGGACAGCACGGCGTGAAAAGACTTACTGCTACCTCAAAGTGCGGGTAGGGGCACGCGACGCACTACGCGTAGAAGCCTATCGAGTTGACAATTCGCTGATTGAGGCGTTCGAGGTCGCTTGAGTCGTCTCTAATACCAATCGTCAGAGCAAACGCCGTGATGTCGTCGGCGGGACGCCGACGCTACGCAGAACGCGCTCGTAGTGTCGGCGTCTCGCCGACAAATTGCGCCATTTGAAACGCCGATTGGTATAATACCAATCGGGGTTTCGTAACATTCTGAACGGCTCAAGCCGTTGCTGTGCAGACGAAGCCGACCTACGTCGGCTGATAGCCCGCGAAGGTGGGCTTCGTTTGCAGAGGAACGGCTTCAGCCGTATGACATTTGAGAACCCAATTCGTATAAGCAATCTTTGATGGCGGCATAGAGCTCCTCGCTCAGCCACCAGAATCGGCTGACACCGGGGCATACTTGGGCGGCAGGCAGCGGGGGGGCGGGGTCAACACAGAACAGTTGCTCGATCACGGGGCGCTTTGACGCGCTCGATACCAGAAACCAGATGCAGCTTGCGGCGTTCAGCACAGGCAGGGTGAGCGTGAGCCGTTGCGACGGCTCGCTCGGCGCGCGACTGGGCATCACCCAGCGTGCCGATTCCTCTAAGGCAGGGTCGCCCGCAAACAGCGAAGCAACATGCCCGTCTGCGCCCAGCCCCAGAAAGACCAGTTCGAATCGTGGGAACGGCTCCGCGTCGCTGAAGTGGGCGCGCAGAGTCGCCTCGTAGGCGCGGGCGGCTTCGTCGGGGTCGGCATAGTGCGTAGGCATCGGATGGATGTTTTCGGGCGGAATCGACGCCTTGCGCAGCCAGTTCTCGTAGGCGAAGCCGTAGTTGCTGCGCGGGTCGTCGTGGGGCACATAGCGCTCGTCGCCCCAAAACAGGTGAATGCGCGTCCAGTCCAGCGCACGCTGATAGTGGCGCGTCGCCAGCAGCAGGTAGAGCGCTTCGGGGGTCTTCCCACCCGAAAGCGCAATTCGGCAGCAGGGCTGCTCCTTCAGCACAGCATCGCAGAAGTCCACCAGTGCATCGGCAACTTGCCCCCAGTCCAGTCGGAACACCACGCCGCGGGCGTGCCGACGCCCATACAGCAGAATATAGCGCAGCAGCATCCGCGCCGTCGGACGGCTCTCCAATACTTGGAGCAGCTCGCGAAACCGTTCCGCTTCCTCCTGCTTGGACATGTCGGCTTAGTCTACCGCTTCGATGTACTCGTCGGTGTCGCTCACGGGGGCAGCCACGACCGCTGCGGGCGACATTTGGGCGCGCACTTGGCGCTCGATCTGCTCCACCAAGTCGGGGTTCTGCTCTAAGTAAGCGCGTGCGTTCTCGCGTCCCTGTCCCAAGCGCGTCTCACCGAAGCTGAACCATGTGCCTGACTTCTGAATCACGCCCATCGCCAGCGCTTGGTCAATCAGGTCGCCCAGTTTAGAGATGCCTTTGCCGAAGATGATGTCGAACTCGGCTTGCCGAAACGGTGGCGCGACTTTGTTTTTGACCACTTTGACGCGCGTGCGCACGCCGATAATCTCGTTGCCCTGCTTGATGTTGTCCACGCGGCGCACTTCCAAGCGCACGGACGCCCAGAACTTGAGCGCGCGCCCGCCAGGCGTCGTTTCAGGATTGCCGTACATCACGCCGACTTTTTCGCGAATTTGGTTGATGAACACCACCGCCGTGTTGCTCTTGGCGGCGGAGGCACCGAGTTTGCGCAACGCTTGCGACATCAGACGCGCTTGTGCGCCTACCGTCACATCACCGATGTCGCCCTCCAGCTCCTGACGGGGCATCAGCGCTGCCACCGAGTCCAGCACGGCGATATCGAACGCGCCGCTTCGAATCAGCGTGTCCATAATCTCCAGCGCTTCGTCGCCCGTCGAGGGCTGCGAGATGTAGAGCCGATCGACATCCACGCCGATTGCGCGGGCGTATTCGGGATCCAGCGCGTGTTCCGCGTCCACGAACAGGGCATTCCCGCCGAGCTTTTGCGCCTCGGCAATCATATGCAGCGCGAGCGTTGTCTTGCCTGACGACTCCGTGCCGTACAGCTCGATGATTCGCCCGCGTGGGATACCGCCCACGCCTAACGCGATGTCGAGTGCGGTGCTGCCCGTGGGGATAGCGGCAACTTGCAAGCGGGTCGCTTCACCAAGGCGCATCACACTCCCTTTGCCGAACTGGCGCTCGGCTTGCGCAATCGCTGCCTCCAACGCCTTCTGCTTATCTGCTGCGGATAGGTTCTGTGTCGCCATCGTCGTCTCCCAAGAGGTAGATAATTGTCTACAGGATTATACCTGATGCGATGCGCATGTCAAGTGGCTCTGAGAGCGTGTAGGGGGAAGTAACGCTTCAACGATCCTTTGCGAGTGAACTCGTTCCCATACAAACGAAGCCCTGCCTGCGCAGGGCTAAGCAACCCCGCGTCGGCAGGGTTTCGTTGGTATGGGGGCGACTTCAGTCGCGGGTGCAAGAGCGCTACAGATTCACAAGTCGAGAAAACTTCAAAAGTAACTTGCAGTACACGCTCCAAGAGACTGTTTAGGAATGCGGGCAGGCTTTCGTAGCGTCGGCGTCTCGCCGACGCCCCTGCGTGGCACGGGCTGGAAGCTCGTGCAGCGTGGCACGGACAGTCATGTCCGTGCCTCCGTCAGCGAGGACTCCGACGCTACGGCTTGGACACGACTGTCCAAGCCACAGGTGCTTGGGCGAGACGCCGACGCTACGCCCGTGGCACGGACAGTCGTGTCCGTGCTAACGCTTGGACAGGACTGTCCAAGCCATGGGTGCTTGGGCGAGACGCCTAAGCCACGAGTCGCTTGCGTCCAGCTATTCGGCTCGCGTAGGCGAGCTTTGTTTGCATACCAACGGCTCCAGCCGTCTCGTCTGCAAGTATCTCCGAGCGCCCTCAGCGGCTCTGTGACTCGGTACAATTAGCGTCCCCTATGGCGGTGCAGGTGTACCGAGAAGGCGCAGCGGAGTTCCATTTACCGCAGAGCGAGCATGTGTTCTACAATCCGCGGGCACGCTTAGGGCGTGATCTGGGCGTGCTGGCGATGCGTGCGGAGTCGGAACGGCTCGAACGCCCGCTCGATGTGCTGGAGCTGATGGCGGGGGCGGGACTGCGCACCAAGCGCTACCTGCTCGAGGCGCCTGTGCGCCAGATGGTGGTCAACGATGCGAACTACGCCAGCTTCGAGGTGCTGGAGGCACATGTGGGCGACGATCCGCGCGTGGAACTGCATAACGAGCTTGCCCAGCGCCTGCTGTGCCGATTTTACTTGGAAGACCGGCGCTTCGACTGGGTGGATTTAGACCCGTTCGGTGCGCCGTCGCCCTATGTGGCGTACCTGGGGGGCGTAGTGCGTTGGGAAGGGCTGTTGTATATTACGGCGACCGACGCGCCCGTGCTGTGTGGGGCGCAGCGCGGCGAGGCACTTAAATCCTATGACGCCGTCTCCGCCTACGGACGCGAATGCCACGAGGTCGGACTGCGCATCCTGATTGGCTTCGTGCAACGCCGCCTGATTCAAGCGAACATGCACGGTCAGCCCCTGATGAGCTTTTTCGACGGCTACTGCTGGCGCGTGCTGATACGCGCGTTCAAGGGCACGCGCGGGTTCCGAGTAGACCAGATGGGCTTTATTGCGCAGCTGCCCGATGGCGAGTACCGCGCTGTGATGGCGGGCGTGCCCGCGCCCGTGAACCACGAGTATAACCCCTCCACGACCGTGCGCTGGGCAGGACCGCTGTGGCTCGGACCGTTGCACGACCACGCCTTCTTGAGCGCGATGTATCGCGCCGCACACGAGGACTATTTCGATAACGCGCGGCGGTTCCTCGCGAAGCTGAACCGCGAGCTGGACGAGTTGCCGATTGTCTACAGCCTGCCTGTGATTGCCGATCGGCTGAACCGCTCCGTGCCGTCCACGAAGGCGGCGGTGAAGTTCCTGCGGGCGCACGGCTATCGCGCCTCGCATGTGCATCACTGCGGGAACGCTATCCGCACGGACGCGCCTCTGAAAGTGATTCTGAAACTCTGGGAGTAGGCGATGGTGCTGTTTCTGGGCGTGCCGCAGCGCACGCTCATCCAATTCGTTCGGCGCGCGCTCATGGCAGAGTGGCAACTGTTGCTGCCTTCAGGCGCAGCGCGCGTGCTAAGAGCCGTTGACCCAGCAGCGGGCGACTGGCACGGTTTTCTGCGCGCGCTCACGGGGATTACGCCCGTCGTGCAGGCAACCCCTGAGATGACCGCGCAACTTGGCAGCGTTTGCGAGCAGCTGCTGACACCCCAGAGCTATTTTGGCAAGGCACGCCTGTCGCCGCGCTTCCACAGCGCACTCGCTCAGAGCCTCTGCCAGTGGAGCCTGTACGGGCTGACGCCCGAGCTGCTGGAGCAGGGCGCACAACTCGTGGCACGCGAGTATGCCGCCGTCGCCGAGCTGGACGACGAGGAGTTGCAAGCGGAGTGGGATCGCAAAACGGCGGAACTGGTGCAGCTGTGGCGTGCGTGGCAGCTCGCGTTGAAGCGGGCAGGGCTGCCCGAACCAATTAGCGCGTGGCGCACACTCCTGAACGCGCTCGAATCGCTCAACAGCGTGCCGCCAGTGCTGCTTGCGGGCTTTACGGAACTCAGCACGCTGGAACTGGAGGTGCTGCGTATTCTGGATGGCAAGACCCAAGTCGCACTGGCGCTACTACATGACCCTGAGCAGCCCGAAAAGTACGCGCCAACCCACAGGATACGCCAGCAACTTGCACGCTGGGGAATCGAAGTGCTGGAACAGGATTTGAGGCAGGATGCTCGCTGCACAATTGGTGGCTTGGACAATCCTGTCCAAGCCTCGCACGGGCTAACAGTCCGTGCCACGAGTGGCTTGGACAGTCCTGTCCAAGCTTCGCACGGACTAACAGTCCGTGCCACGATTTTGGATGCGCCGAACCCGTTTTGCGAGGTGGAAGCCGTCGCGCGGGAAATCCTGAGGCTTCAGGCAGCGGGGGTCGCCTTCCACGAGATTGCGCTGTTTGCACGCCAGCCTGAGGCGATTGTCGAAGCAGTCAGCGTGCTTTTCGCTCGCTACGGCATTCCGCTGCAGGGTGAGGTGGCGTTGCCGTTGGAGCAATCGTGGCGTGTGCGCTGGTTGATGGCGGGGCTGCGCCTGATCGCGGGCATCGGCACTGGCGAGCAGTGGCTGCAGTGGTTAGCCCACCCTGCGCACAGGCTGGGCGTCGGTGCGGTGCGCCCCCTTGCGAGCGGGTTGCGTCGCCACATATCCGCGTCGCTGTGGCTGGACTTGGCGCTGCAACGCGCCTCGAACGCCGAGCTGCAACGCCTGCTGCGCGAACTGGATTCGTGGCGTCGCATGCTGCCGAACCAGCTGCCCCAAGTCGCGCGTCAGCTTGCGTTGCGCCTTGTTGCCCATTCCACGCCGTTAGAGCGCGATACCGACCTCAGCGAGTGGGTTCGGCTCATCGACGCCTATGCAAGCGAATGGCAGCGGCGCACGCCCACGCAGGCGATTGAGCTGCTGGATAGCCTCGTTAGCGGGGCGCGGTACACGATGCTGCTGGGCGAGTCGGGCGTGCGCCTCGTGCCGATGGAGTATGCCGACTTGGCAGGCGTGCGCGTGGCGTTCGCCTTGCAGGTGTTGGAAGGGGTGCTGCCCCGACGCCACCCTGACGACCCGTTCCTGCGCGAAACGGAGCGCCACGCGCTCAACCGCGCCCTCAGCGACCAGCGCGTTTGCCTGCCCACGCGCGCCGACTTTCAGCGGGGCGAGCCAATGCTGTTCGAGCGCATACTGCACGCCGCCCACGAGCGACTGTACCTCAGCTACCCGCGCACCCAAGACGACGAAAGCGACGCGCTGCCCTCGCTGTATCTGGAAGAACTCAAAGCACGCCACCCCGATGCCATCCAGACCCGATTTTTCAGCCTGGAGCAGATTGCCCCGGAACCCAGCGAGTGCCTGCATCCGTACGATCGGTCGCTGTGCGAGCCAGAGGGCTATGTTGATCCCGCGCCGCTGATCCGACGGGATGAGCTGCGCACGCGCATTGCCTGCCTCGAACGCAAGTTCAGCGTCACGGAGTTGGAGACGCTCACGCGCTGTCCGTTCGAACATTTTGCGCGATATATTCTGCAGTTGCGTCCGTTGCAGCGGGGGCTGAGTGTGCGCGATGTGGGCACAACGACGCACAACGCGCTCTGCCGCGCTGTGCGTTATCCGCTGCAAGCGTCGCGCCCCTACGACTGGCTGGAACGCCTAATTGACGATTTGCAGGCGATGCTGGAGCGCGAAGCGCCCGACCTGCCCGATTGGCAGGTGCAGGTGCTACACGCGCTGGTGCAACGGCTTTTGCGCCGTTTCGGTCGGCGTGAGCCGTTGTATCGGCGACAGTTCGGGATTGTGCCCCACGCGTGTGAGTGGGCGTTCGGCGACACGGAGAGCGACGATGACGAGCGCGTCGTCTCGCCCGACATGCGGCACAATCAGGCAGCCCCGCGCCCGATTGCCTACCCCCTCAGCGACGGGCGAACGATTCAACTGCGCGGCGTGGTCGATCGCATCGACCTCAGCGCAGACCGCCAGACCGCGCTGGTGATTGACTACAAGCTCAGCAGCGCGCCATCCAAGAACGAGTTTGTTGAGGGGCGCGCGGTGCAGGGCTTGCTCTACCTGCACGCGGTCAAAACCGTGTTGCCGAACGCGCAGATCGCGCTGGCATATGACCGTCTCAAGTGGGCACGGCGCACGCGATTTGTGCCGAACCTGACTCCAATCGCGCGCCTGCTCAGGCGTCTGGAAGACGAGGACGCCGACGACTGCATTCTGCTGAACACAGCCCAGTGGCGGCAGGCGGAACAGAACCTGCGTCGGCGGCTCACGGAAGCGATACAGGGCTTGTGCGCAGCGCGGGTCGAGCCGCGTCCGGGCGACTACTGCCGTCGCTGCGCGTTTGCTGACCTGTGTCGCGCAGCGCGACGGTGAAACCGACTATGCCACCGCCCACACCACCCGCGCTGCACCGCTGTAGTCGTGCAAAACCTGTGGCTCGCGGAACCCCCATTCGGGCAGGCTTGCGCTCAGCAAGGGTGCAAGGCGCGGGCTGGTCTCGAACGCCAGCAAGCCAGCGGGGCGCAACACGCGCCGCGCGTCCAACGCAATCTGACGGTACGGGCGCAGCGGGTCGTTTGCGGGAACCAGCAACGCCTCGCGCGGCTCGTGGCGCGTAATCTCCGGAGGCAAATTGTGCCACTCGTCAGGCAGCACATACGGCGGGTTGCTGAGTACCGCGTCTACCGAACGGGGGCGTAATGCGCTCAGCCAGTCGCTCTGCAGAAGCCACAGGCGCGCCTGCAGTCCGAGCAAACGCCGATTGCGCCACGCAATCTGCAGGGCACGCCGACTGCGGTCAATCCCTATCCCAAACCACTGCGGAGCGTGCATCAGGCACGCCAATGCAATCGCGCCGCTGCCCGTGCCCGCGTCCACCAGAATCCGCGCACGATGGCTGACGCATGGCGCAGACAGACCCACCCGCGCATTGCTCGACAGAGCGATACGCTTGGCGTCGCATCCTGCCCAGCACACAAACAGTTCCACCAGCAACTCGGTTTCGGGACGCGGGATGAGCACGCCGCGTCCAACGGTGAGCTTCAGTCCGTAAAACCACGCTTGGCGCGTGAGATACGCCAGCGGCTCGCGCTGAGCGCGTCGCCGTGTCCAGCACGCCAAGCGGCGCGCCTGCGTGGGGCTAAGCAGCGCTTCGGGATGCGCAATCAGCCGTGCCCGATCCCACCCCAAGCACGCTGCGACCAGCATCTCCGCCTCGCGACGCGCCATCTCCAACCCTGCCGCCTGCAACGCCGCCTGCACTTGCGCAACCGCCTCCTGAACCGTCATCGGCAGATATAGTACCGTTCGGAGCCTCAAAACATCGTGGTCTCATCGGCGAGACACTGAGGCTACGCACGCGCTCCGCGTCGGCATCCCGTCGCCGAAAACGGCGGCGTTTGCTCCGCAAATCGGTATAATATTGGGCGACTTTCGGCAGACGAGTCCGCGGCGGCTGGATGCACGGGAAGTCGGTGCAAATCCGACGCTGACGCGCAGCGGTGACTGGGGACGAACGCGGCAAGCGTGCCACTGGCGATTTGGCTGGGAAGGCGCCGCAAGTAGGACGATCCAGAAGCCCGAAGACCGATCCAGCCGTGTCTCGCTCGTTTCGCCTCGCGGGTTGGGCGAAAGAGCGCGCGTGGCAACGCGACGCGGCTTGGAGCGCACTCCGAGCCGAGCGCGTCGGCAAGGCTGCCCGTGCCACGCATGTGGTGCGGACAGTCGCGTACAAGCGCAACGGACGGGCAGAACCGTCCGCGCTGTGCCACGCCACGCGCATTTCGTCCCGCCCACATAGGCACATCAACTATGTGGAGGGATCGGTATGACGGTCTATCACGTAAACGCGAGCCGTGTACGCGGCTTCACGCTGATTGAGCTGCTGGTCGTGATTGCGATTATCGCCATTTTGGCGGCGATTCTGTTCCCTGTGTTTGCTCAAGCGCGCGAGAAGGCGCGCCAGACCTCGTGCCTAAGTAACCTGCGCCAGATCGGAATGGCAGGGCTAATGTACGCCCAAGACTACGAGGAGCGACTGTTCCCCTTCGCGTACGACGACTGGTCGCACTACTGGTGGGGCTATGTCGATCGCACAAATCGACGGTTGGATACTAAGCGCAGTTTCCTGTACCCCTACATGCGCAACGCCGAGATCAAAGCGTGCCCTTCGTTCCGCGAGAACCCATCATACCAGTACGGGTTGCTGGGCTACGGGTATAACTACGCTTACCTCAGCCCGATAGACCCAAACACCTATGCCCTGTTGCCACCTGTGTCGCTGGCGCAAATCAAGACCGTTGCGGAAACCGCATGGATTGCCGATAGTGCGCAGTGGCGCACGTGGGGTCAAGGTGCGCCCGTTTTTGAAGGCACGGGCTTCTTGGAGCCACCTTCGCTCAATAATCCCACCTTCCACGGGCGGCACAACGGCATGGGGAATGTGCTGTGGTGCGACGGGCACGCGAAGGTGTTCAAGCCCGTGTTGCGCACCGAAGCCGAGTACGCGCCCCATCGCCAGCGCAACTTGGGCAACATCGACCGCGACGGCAACCCTCGCACAGACGAGCTGATGGATTTGGAGTAGTCTAATACAATCGGTG
>JANXCK010000119.1 GCA_025060055.1 Fimbriimonadales bacterium
GGGCTGGGGCTGGTCGCGCTCAAGCGCAAGGACTACGCCGTTGCCGAAGCGTGGCTTCTTGAGGCAGCGCGATACGAACCCCACTTGGTGGAAATCTGGCAGGCATTCACGATGCTGTATGCTGAGCAGCAGAGCTGGCAACGCCTGCGCTGGGCACTGGAAAATTGGCGATTAGTTGACCCCCAAAGCCCGCACGCCCTGCGCGCCCTGATTGCGGTCTACCAGCGACTGAACGAGCCAGCCAAAGCTCGAGAGTTGGAGAAAACCCTGCGCTCCATCGAGCCGCACGCGCTCTCGACTTCGGGGCGCCCGAGCGCCTCGTCGCTATCCCCGCGCTCTCAGATTGCGCTGTTGGAGAGTCGCGCGGCGCGCGCGGTGCAACAACGACGCTACCACGACGCGATTGCGCATCTCGAAGCGTTGCACCGCCTGCAGCCACGCGAGCCGCGCCACCTGTTCAACCGCGCCATCTGCCACTTGCACCTGAAGCAGTACGAGAAGGCAGTACAGCAGCTCCGACGCGCCCGCACACTGGGGATGCCACGTGCGCAGACCGCCCGCCTGCTGGCGCATGCCCTTTTGGAGGCGAACCGCCCTGCTGACGCCCTGCCCGAGCTGGAGTATCTGTGCCGCAACAACCCCAAAAGCGTTGAATATGCACGCGCCTACGGCGTGCTGCTGATTCAGCAAAATCGTCCTCAGCAGGCGATAGAGCCGCTGCAGCAGTGGGCGATACGCCAGCCGCGCGAGCCTACTGCCCACTACCTGCTGGGTGTGGCGCACGCGCTCACAGGGCGTCCCCAAGATGCCCTGAAGCCCTTAGCGAAGGCAGTTCAACTCGCGCCACGCTCGCTACTGATGCGCTACCATTACGCTCTGGTGCTGGCGCAAGCCGAGAAGCCCCAAGACGCCCGCGAACAGCTGGAGCAAGTTCTGAATACCCAAGGTGCTTCCGACTTACCGCTTTACCCTGAGATTGCCCGCGCGTTGCTGAGCCTGCTACGCCAGCAGAAGGCATGGGACGCTGCCGAGTCGTGGCTGCGCCAGTTCGAGCGCGTCAAGCCCGACGAACCTGCCTGGAAACAGGAGCGTGCCCTGAACCTGCTGCAGCAGGAGCGCTACGCTGACCTGCGCGCTTACTTGGAACAAACGGTATCGCGCGTGCAGCATACACCTACACGCCTTGCCTTGTGGGGGCTATGGGCAGAGTCGTATTTGCGTGAGGGCAAAAGCGAGGAGGCGGTCGCTGTGGCGCGCCGCGCCTTGCCCGAAGGCGAGCCGCTGTTGAACCTCGCCCGCCATATCGCCCGACAAGGACAGCATCCACGCGCAATCGAGCTGCTGCGCGAATTGGAAACGGCACGCCTAACCCCCGCCCAGCAACGCGAGGTCATAATACGCCTCGCCACACTCCTGCAAAAGAGCGGTCAGTCTGCGGAAGCGATTTCACGGTTGCGGCGCGCCGTGCAGTCCCGCCCGAACGACCTCGAGCTACGCCTTGCGCTCGCCCTCGCGCTCACGAACGCCAACGCGCCCGACGCTGCCCACGCATGGCACGCCGTACTGAAACTCCAGCCCCAGCACGCAGAGGCGCGAATCAACCTTGCACTGCTCCAAGCGCACCAGAACCACCCCCAAGCAAGCGACGCGCTCTGGAACGCGTTGCCGTCGCTGCTCAAAGCCATCCACGCGAAACAGGTGGAACTGGTGCAGCAACTTCGGCGTGCAGGCGGCGCGATTGACCTGTTCTGGTTGATGGAGGCAGGCGAGCCTGCAAACCGCCTCAACCAGCGACTGGAACAGGCACTGAGTACGCTGTGGCAGCGCAGCCCCACACCTGCCCAACAACGCCAAACCCTGCAACGCCTACAGACGCTGCTCCAGCGCCACCCTTACAGCAACAGCCTGATGGAGTTTCTGCTGCAGAAGCACCTGCAGGCGAACCGCCCTGCCGACGCGCTCGGCATCATTGAGATTGTCTTGCGCGAATACCCCACGAACGCAGCGCTCTACTATCGCAAGGGGCAGATTCTGCAACAGATAGGCAAGTCCAAGCAGGCACGCGAAGCATATTTGCAGTGCCTGCGCCTTGACCCACGCCATTCTGAGGCGCGTCGAGCGTTGGAGGCGCTGGCTAATCCCACGCGATAGCCTCCACGCCTAATACTAATCGGTATTTCAAGCGACACAGTGCGTCAGCGAGACGCTGACGCTACGCACGCGCTCCACGTAGCGTCGGCGTCTTCGCCGACAACTGCGCCACTTGAAACCCCGATTGGTATAAGCGAAGTAGCAGATCTGACTCGTGCCCCCGTTAGCAGGATGCCAGCGCCGCGAAGGCGGCATAAGCGTTTGCAGCTCGTACAAGAAACGCGCTCGGTCGTGTGAGCGTCTCTGCAGGAAATTGCTGTGTCGTCTCGAATCGGCAGCTCGGAGGTCAATCGACGATGGCGCGACCAGTGACTCTATTTACTGGGCAGTGGGCAGACCTGCCCCTTGAGACGATGGCGCAAAAAGCGAAAGAGTTCGGCTACGACGGTTTAGAGCTTGCCTGCTGGGGCGACCACTTCGATGTCGAAAAAGCGCTTTCGCAGGACGGGTATTGCGAATCGCGCTGGGAGATTTTGGGCAAGTACGGGCTTAAGTGCTTCGCCATCAGCAATCACCTTGTGGGGCAAGCTGTGTGCGACCAGATTGATGAGCGCCACAGGGCGATTTTGCCGCCGCGCGTGTGGGGCGACGGCAATCCCGAAGGTGTGCGGCAACGCGCCGCCGAGGAGATGAAAAACACCGCCCGCGCTGCACGCAAACTCTTCAACTGCGCCCCTGACGCCGTTAGAGAGCAACTTACGCGCGTGGTGGTGAACGGCTTCACGGGCAGCAGTATTTGGTACTATCTCTATTCGTTCCCGCCGAACCCGCCTGATTTGGTGGAGAAAGGCTTCGCCGATTTCGCCACGCGCTGGAAGCCCATCCTCGATGTGTTCGAGCAAGAGGATGTCTACTTCGCGCTGGAGGTGCATCCCACTGAAATCGCCTACGACATCGTGACGGCGGAACGGGCAATCGAGGCGGTGAACGGACATCCCCGCTTCGGCTTCAACTATGACCCGAGCCACCTCGGCTATCAGGGCGTGGACTATGTGGCGTTCATCCGCCGCTTCCGCGACCGCATCTTTCACATGCATGTCAAGGATGTGTGGTGGTC
>JANXCK010000191.1 GCA_025060055.1 Fimbriimonadales bacterium
TCTTCCCGCATCAGGTACGCCTGCTCCGCCCACTCGCACACCTGATCCAGCAGCAGGTCGTGGCGCGTGAAGGTGAAGTCATCAGGCTTCACGAAGAACTCCAGCGGGAAGATGGTGTTCAGCCGCTGGTACAGCCCCAGCAGATCCCACTCGGTAGGCGGCAAGTTGCGCGGAGCGAACTCATCGACCACTTCGGAGACCACTTCGCTGATGTAGCGCAGCGCCAACTCGCGCGTGCCTTTGCCCTCCAGAATCTGGCGACGCAAATTGTAAACCTGCAAACGCTGGTTATTCAGCACATCATCATATTGCAATACATGCTTGCGAATAGAGAAGTTGTGCAGCTCCACGCGCTTTTGCGCCCCTTCGATGGCTTTAGTCAGCATTTTCGCTTCCAGCGGCTCGTCTTCGGGCCACGTTTTCAGCAAGGGGCTGTTGCGCAGGTTCTCTCCGAACAGGCGCACCAGCTCGTCTTCCAGCGACAGGTAGAAGCGCGATTCGCCAGGGTCGCCCTGTCGTCCAGAGCGTCCGCGCAGCTGGTTATCGATGCGGCGGCTCTCGTGGCGTTCTGTGCCCAGCACGAACAGCCCGCCGAGTTTGCGCACCTCTTCGGCAGCGACGGAGCGTTCCTGCTCCGAAAGGGGCAACGGCGGCGCTGCCCGCATCTTACCGCCCCGACGGAACGAAATCTCTTCTTGGGGAGCAGGCTCGGCGTTCTCTGTGCCGTCTGCGCTTTCGGGCTTCGGCTCCTGCTTCACGATGGAACCGCCCAGCAGGATGTCCACGCCGCGCCCCGCCATGTTGGTGGCAATCGTCACGGCGCCTTTGCGCCCCGCCTCGGCGATAATCAGCGCCTCTTTCTCGTGGAACTTTGCGTTCAGCACATTGTGCGGGATGCCATGCTCCATCGCCTCAATAAAGTATTCGGCATTCGCCTCAGGCAGCTCCCAGTGTTCAAGGAACCACTTCACATGTGCGGGGTCAGTCGGGCTGGTGGGCAGCCCCAACTCGCGCAGCATCGGCGTAATCTGGCGCATCGAGAGGGTGTTCAGGGGCATCAGCAGCGTCTTGCGCCACTCCTCTTTCTTTGCTTTCTCGACGCTCTTGTTCGTCTCCAGCTCGCGCCGCACCCGCTCGATTAACACCAGCAGTTGCAACTTGTCGAATGCCAAGCGCGAGGAGACCACCTCGGACATCTCGATAGAGCGCGTGCCGACCAGTACAGGCTGCTGCTTAGTGTAAAGGCGCAGGATCTCCAGCGCAATCCCGCGCAGCTTCGACTCCATCGTCTTGTAGACCACATCGGGGTGATCGACCCGAATCATTGGGCGGTGCGTGGGGATGCACACCACATCCATGCCGTAAATCTTGCGGAACTCTTCCTCTTCAGTTTTCGCCGTGCCCGTCATGCCCGCCAGTTTCTGGTACAGGCGGAAGTAGTTCTGGAAGGTCACGACGGCGATGGTCTGGCTCTCTTGTTTGATGGGCACGCCCTCTTTCGCCTCTAACGCTTGGTGGATGCCGTCGCTGAAGCGTCTGCCGTGCATCAAGCGCCCTGTGAACTCGTCCACGATAATAATCTCGCCGCCGCGCACCACATAGTGGATGTCTTTTTTGAAGTAACCATGCGCCTTGAGCGCGGCGTTGATGTAGGGCATCAGCTCGACCTCGTCGGCGAGGTTCTTCACGCCCATCATTTGCTCCAGTCGTTCAGTTCCCTCCTCGGTCAGCGTCACGGCGTGATGTTTCTCGTCCACCACATAGTCGCGTCCTGGCTGCAGGCGGCGCACCCACGAGTCAACGCGCGTGTAGATGCTCAAATCCTCCTCAATCTGCCCCGAAATGATGTGCGGTGTGCGTGCCTCGTCGATGAGGATGCTGTCCACCTCGTCGATGATGGCGTAGTAGAGTTCGCGCTGCACGAGGTCGTCGACAGAGTAGACCATGTTGTCGCGCAGGTAGTCGAAGGCGTATTCGTGGTTAGTGCCGTAAGTGATGTCAGCGGCGTAGGCTTCCTTGCGGGTGACCTCGCGCAGGTGCAGGTAGCGCGGGTCGGGATGTTGATAGCCCGGTTCGTAAATGTATGAGCCGCCGCGCTCGTCGGTCTCCGCGCTCTGCCCCTGAATCACGCCGACGCTCAGCCCCAGCGCGTGGTAGATGGGTCCCATCCACACGGCGTCGCGCCGTGCTAAGTAGTCGTTCACCGTTACCAGATGCACGCCTTTGCCCAGCAGCGCGTTGAGGTACAGAGGCAGCGTGGCGACCAGCGTCTTGCCCTCGCCCGTTTTCATCTCGGCGATGCGCCCTTGGTGCAGCACGATGCCGCCCACCAGCTGCACGTCGAAGTGGCGCATGTTCAGCGTGCGCCGCGCCGCCTCACGGCACGCGGCGAACGCCTCTGGCAAAATATCATCCAGCGTTTCGCCGTCCTGCAGTCGCTTCTTGAACTCATCGGTTTTTGCCTTCAGTTGTTCGTCGGAGAGGGCTTGGAAATCGGGTTCGAGCGCGTTGATTTTCTGCACGATGGGCATCAGCCGCTTCACATCGCGCTCGCTGGTGTCCATCAGCTTCTTGAGCCATTCTCTAACAATCATCGTGTCCTCCGAGATGGGGCAGGGTATATGATACCTGATTCCCGCAAACATTTCCGTCGTGGCTTGCCACGCCCACAGGAAAGTATTCGGTGGTCATATGTGGGGATGCCTCAAAGATGTGGTATAATCCGTAGTATGCTGGAGTATCGGCGTACTCCCAATCAGCTACGTGAGCATGCCAGCCTTTACTGGCCTAAAGAGTTGCTACAGGGGTGCCGCGCCGATACGCCTTTGGTGATTTCTCGGCTTTTGGAGACACAAGAGATTTTCCTATCTGTTCTGGGAATTGCCGATAGAGAGTATGACAGTTGGCGGCGCATCTTGCAGGAGACCTCGCTACCTGCCAACCTTTTCCTAAAGCACTTGATGATTCTCGCCGATGTTGGGGGTGAAATCTTCAAGCGATTAACTCCGCTTCCGGAAGCGTCAGAAATCGCTTTCAGCTGGAGAGGTCGCGATTACGCTTACCCCACCAAGGTGATCCACATCAGACAAGTAAGCAACAGTTCGCTGAAAACCACCAAAAAACAGGTACTCAACCCCGCTTCACTGACGCCTGAAATAGAGGACGCGATTATGTTTCTGCTATTCGCAGGTCTTGCGAGCAATTTCACGCTCCCCTCGGACATCCAGAATCGATGTACGATTGGCTTGTTGCTGGGAAACCGATATGAAATCGAGCGGTTCATCAAACAGCGCTACATCCTTGTCAGCCCTATATTGAAAGGTGCTTCTGCAAATGAGTTGGGACATGAGGCGCAACGCTTCGTGCGCGAATTTCTTCAGCAACGGTTAGGTGAGGGATCGGATTTTTCCCAACAACGCATTCCCGATGTATCCCAAACTCACGACGGGCGTGAAATCACTTTCGATATCGTCGCTGTATCTCCTGAAGGGCGTTATTGCGCTATTGAGGTTTCATTTCAGGTAACTACGAATAGCGTCATAGAACGCAAGGCAGGTCAGGCACAGAGTCGCTACGAAAAACTTCATGAGAAGGGGCACAGGATTGCTTATGTTGTTGATGGTGCTGGCAACTTCGAGCGCAAGCAAGCTTTGACCACGATTTGCCAATACAGTGACTGCACAGTTGCTTTTTCGCCAAGTGAACTGGAGGTGCTTGCTAAATTCTTGGTAGAACAAGGAGGTCGGTAATGGCGCACTGGAGTGAAAATGCAACTCCCCTGATGGTTCGGTCGAGTGCGATAAGTGAGTACGAACGACCACACGACTCGCTTCTGAGAGAGCCAGCGGTCTGGCTCATCTGGCTTCCGCACGAGGTGATGCCTTCTGGCTACACGGCTATTCGGCAACTCAGCAGCGCTTTGCATAGCGAGTCGATTCTATGCATCCTTACTACGCCCAGTCAAGCCGCGCGCATACTACCATGCCTTGAGGCGACGCTGAAGTTCCAGCTGTGGGTGTCCGTGAAGACGCAGATGGTCTGTCCAGACGCCCTCACCCGACTACCGAGTCGACACGCAGCGCTGCTTGTGATGTCTCGCTACCGCGGCTCTCTGAAACATACAAAGACACGGATTGCATATACCTACTGTCCCGCGTGTGGACGCACAACGAAGGACTACGGAGGGAAGAAGCACGTTTACCACGAGTACGGAACGCTGATATCGGATGTGTGGCGTGATATAGAAATTGATTTGTCTTCGTGCACGGGTATTCAACCTGTTGTCCATCGGCTGAGCGACCTTTTCGGTCTGCCTCCGTATCGCACCCTGCACCTATTGGAGTGGACAGGTCAAGCGACTCCGCATCGCGACTCAGTTTTGGCACGGGAAACACTGTTTACTGACTACGCCCCTGCAAGTCTGCCACCAGAGTCGCAGTTGATACAAGGAGACTGCATCGAGGCGCTGCGCCGCCTGCCAGACTGCTCAGTTGACTTCTGTTTCGCTGATCCGCCCTACAACTTACGCAAAAAGTACGACCACTGGAACGACGATGTAGATTCGCGCGAGTATTTCAAGTGGTGTGATCAGTGGCTTGCTGAGTTAGCTCGTGTACTAAAACCTGGGCGCACGCTGGCTGTTCTCAACATCCCGCTCTGGGCTGTGAGGCACTACCAGTTTTTGGAGACCCAGCTCCAGTTCCAGAACTGGATTGTTTGGGAAGCGCTTAGTTTTCCTGTTCGGATGATTATGCCTGCCCATTACACGATTCTGTGTTTTTCTAAGGGTGAACCGCGTCCTCTGCCTGCTTATGCGAACAGCGCTGAGCGAGATTTTCTTGAGCCGCTCAGCGAGGGTTTCTGCCTACGCCCGCGATGTCAGATGTACCGTCGACTAAAAGGCATTCCCGATAGAGACACTCTCACCGACCTTTGGTACGACATCCACCGCCTGAAGCATAATTCGCGTCGCCTCGATCACCCGTGCCAACTGCCTCCGACTCTGATGTATCGTCTGATCGCGACCTTCACCTACCCAGGTGAAGTTGTGGTGGATTGCTTCAACGGTATCGGTACGACGACTCTCGCAGCCCAGCAAATGGGGCGACGATTTATCGGGATTGAGCTTTCCGAAAGGTATCATTCGATTGCGATGCAGCGGCACCAGATTCTCTCGGAGGGAGGCGACCCCTTCGCGAAGCATCGCGAGACGCCCGAAGCAAAGAATAGCCCTGTCCCACGCTTGCGCAAGCAAAAATATCTCGTAAGTAAAAAAACCTTGCAGTTGGAAGTGAAGCGAATAGCACAAGCACTGGGGCGGATCCCTACACGCCAGGAGGTCGCTCAGATGAGCAAGTACCCATTGGAACTGTACGACCAATATTTTCTAAGCTGGGGCGAGGTCTGTGCCGCTGCGCGGACAACAGGGATGTCGGAGCTTCCTCCGAATTCGCGACTGCCTCAGCAGCTCAGCCTACTCTCGGAGGAGGCACTGCAGTAGCTGAAGGAGACAAGCCCTATGTCCCACCAAGTAAACGGGATTGATTCCCTGCGGCGGCATGCGCCAGCAATGCAGCGCCGATTGGAGACACTTTCCTAAACACTAAACGAGGTGCCGCAGCCGCACTTGCGCTTCGCCTTGGGGATGTCGAACTGGAAGCCCCCACCGAGCAGCTGACCTGTGTAATCGATGGTCGTGCCTTCCAAAATCTGCGCGCTCTTGGGGTCAATCACGACACGCACGCCATCGAACTCGGCAACAAGGTCGCCTGGGCGCAGCGCATCGGTTGGCAGCATTACATGCTCAAAGCCTGAGCATCCGCCTGAGCGCACGCCCACTCGCAGGTAAGCGTCCGACTTGCCCTGCTTGGCTAAAATTTGCTTGATACGGGCAATCGCACGCTCCGTAAACCGTATCGGAAACTGGGGCTGGGTCATCGCTTCTCCTATTCAACTGAATTATACCATGCCGTGCATAGTGTGACGGCGTTCGCGCCGTTGCACACGACAGCAAGAAGACGGTAAGAATGCCGTCTCACTTAATTCACGACTGGATCTACGAGGTAATCATTCCTCTTCCTCCTTTGGCTCAGGCGTCTCCTCCTCAGAGTGTTGATGGGCGGCGTCCGCGAAGGCGATGGGATATTCAATCGCTATCAGCACTGCCCGCTCTTTGCCAGCTTGGGGACTGGCTGCGGGGGGAGTGGGTAGGTACAGCATCCATGTGCCGTCCACACGCGCGAGCTGAAGCTGGCTTACCCACGCAACTTCAGGCTCTGGGCTGAACAGCCAATGCGCTGCCTGCCGTTCCTCGAGAGCCGCTTGCAGCAGCGCGGCACGGCAGACGCGCAACACTTGAGCGAGCTGCAGCTGTGCATTCGGGGGCAGACTCGACAGGGCAATCGGTGTCGGCGTATCGATCTGTTTCCAAAGCGACTCACGCACGGCAGGCGGCAGGCTCTCCAGAATCGCCATCACAAGCCACGCCGCGCCCAACTCATTGCCTGATAAGTAGACGGGGGTTGGCTTGTCCGCAAGACTGGTTGCGTAGAAGTCGCCTGAGGCGAGCAGCCAACGCGCCTGCTCTGGGGTCGTTTCACGGTAGAAGCGTTGCCACGCTGCGTAATCGCCCTCCGACTGCATCAGGTGTCGTATGGCAGCGAAGGGGTAGTCTGCGACGCGATGGATGAACGCTGTCCAGCGGCGCAGCACCCAGACAGTGTCGTTGCGCTCCAACAGGCACGGCTCGGATGCGTTCTCCAGCAGCTCAGCGAGGTTCTTGCCCTGCACTGTGTTCAGTGATTGCTGGAACACCCCCGCTGCCTCGGCAATAATCTCCTGATTTTGTGCCTTTGCCCACGCATACAGTTTCGGGAATAGTCCCGTGCCTTCTTCAGGCAACGGCGCACGCACCACTGCCTCCTGAACCAGCGATTTGTGGCGCTCCAGCGCGGTCTCGTAGGCTTGCAGCAGTTCGCGGTCGATGCGCTCGAAGGTGCGACGCACTCGCTTCGCCGAAAAGTTAAGCATAACATAGTCGGGCAACGTAGTGAGTGCCCACTGCTCCTGCTGTGGCGTTGGCTCCAGAAGTTGGATTTCCGACGAGTACCCTGCACCGAATTGCCACCACCTGCTTTGCACCAACAAGCGCACGGGCACGGGCGCGGTGGCATCTAACGGGATTTGCTTGCCTTCGGCGTCGTCCAGTAGCCACGCTGCAAGCTCTGGCGGCAGCATGAGCGCGTACTCGCGCGCCACAACACCCTGTTCCAGCGTCTCCAGCACTGTAGCAGGGGGTCGCAACAGTTTCTGCAAAGTGTCCGACGCCCACGCACTCAGATACGACTGAAGATGCATCCCCAGCATCATCAGCATACTTGCTTGCAGAAGTGCGGGGTCGACATCGCCAGCCAGAAACTCACCGATGGGCTTCCATATCTCACGCTCCTCGCGCGCTGCACGCTCTGCCCACTGCAACTCTTCCGCTGTGAACCCCATACTTTGCAGCGGCACGGACGCCAGCGCCTGTCGCATCATTGCAAGATAGTCGGCTGCTTCGACATCGCCAGGCTGATCGCTCTGCAAGGTGGTCTCCATCGCCTTCATGTAGTGTTGCTGGAACCGTCGGTAGGCGCGCCAGTTACGCAAAGCAGTGCCTAAAGGCATGCGCCGTGCCATCTCAATTGCCTGACGGATGCTCTCCCTCGCTTGGCGCAGCTGCGCTTCCGGAAGGTCTCCCAGATTAGCAGCCTCATCCCAATAGGTGGTCATCTCCTCGAGGACTTGCTCTACGGGAGTGTTTTTGTCGAGCATCAGTTGCAGGAGGCGGATATCGCGCTGGCGGTGCTTTTCGATATAATCTGCCAGCTTTTCGCGCCAGCGGCGTTCGCGTCGCGTCACTTCGGGGTTGCGCTCTAAAATCCAACGGTTCTCGGCGTCGCTGGTTTTACGCACGCGCACATCCAGCCCTGTCTCCAGCAGCTCGCGCGTCTGTTGCCATGAGCGAGGCTGCAGCCGAATCAGGGCAATCTGCTGGCGCAACTCGCGGGCGCACTCGACTCGCCTGCCGTCCACAGACAGGCGTTGCGCGATTTCCTCAAACGAGTAGTAGCCCAGCGGAAACTCCACTTGCTGCGCTCGCCCAACGATGAGCATCATGGAAAAGCACAATCCTATCCCAAGCGATAGCAAACGCATAGCAGTCTTTCGTTTCGCGCACGCTGCGCGCCTTCCTGCCACAAGGTATACTCGCTGCTGTATGTTGCCAACGCTGGACACCAGTTCGGAACCGATGGAGCGGATTCGAGCGCGATTGTGTCAGGGCGCACCGCAGCCGACTTCGGAGATGGAGACTCAAGTGCGCGCGATTTGCGAGCGCGTGCGGTGCGAGGGCGACCGCGCCGTGCTGGACTACACGCGCCAGTGGGACTGCCCCACGCTGGAAACGCTGGAAGTTTCGGAAGCGGAGTTCGAGGCAGCCTATGCACAGGTGGAGCGAGCCACGCTTGTTGCGATTCAGCACGCGGTCGCTCGCGTGCGCCGTTTCCACGAGCCGATGCGTCTCCACTCGTGGCATATACTGGAGGCAGAAGGCGGCTGGCTGGGGCAAATCGTGCGCCCGCTGGAGCGGGTCGGCATCTACGCGCCTGGTGGACGCGCGCGCTATCCCAGCACGGTGATTATGAACGCCGTGCCCGCTCGCGTGGCGGGCGTGCCCGAGGTCATCCTCTGCACGCCCCCCCAACGCGACGGCAGCATCCCGCCCTCCGTGCTGGTGGCAGCACGCGAATCGGGCGTGCAGCGCGTGTTCAAGGTCGGCGGCGCACAGGCAATCGCAGCGATGGCATATGGCACACAGACTATCCCTGCCGTCGAGAAGGTCGTCGGTCCGGGCAATTGGTATGTTGCGCTGGCGAAGCGACTGCTTTGGGGGGTTGTGGGCGTGGATTTGTGGGCGGGTCCGAGCGAGGTGGCTGTCATCGCCGACGAGAGCGCGAACCCCGCCTATGTCGCTGCCGATTTGCTCACGCAGCTGGAACACGGCGCGGAGTCGGTGGGCTACCTGTTCACGCCCAGCCGTCGCGTGCTGCAGGCGACGCAGGAGGCGTTAGCCACTCAGCTTCCTCAACGCCAGCGCCGCGCAGTGTTGGAGCAGTCACTTCGCAATAGCGTGGCGGTTCTGACTCGCAGCCTGCCTGAGGCGTTCGAGCTGGCTAACCTCGCTGCGCCCGAACACCTGACGCTGATGGTACAGCAGCCGATGCACTGGCTGAGCTATGTGCGTCATGCGGGCTGTATTCTGTTGGGCAGCGACACGCCCCAAGCCGCAGGCGACTACGTGGCAGGACCCAGCCACACGCTCCCCACAGGGCGTGCCGCGCGGTTCGAATCGCCCGTGTCGGTGGAGACTTTCCTCAAGCGCAGCAGCGTGATTGCACTGAGCCGCGACGCGCTACGCCAGCTCGCCCCCGACATTCTCGCGCTGGCGCAGGAAGAAGGCTTCGAAGCGCACGCCGCTGCCGTCCACCTTCGACTTCAAGAGGAGTAGACGATGAGTGCCCCAACTCCCGGTTCTCGGTTTGGGATGTACGAGCGCGAGACCAGTGAGACGCGCGTGTATGTCTCCGTCGACTTGGACGGTGCTGGCAACGCGCAAATCAGCACAGGCATCGGTTTTTTTGACCACATGCTCAATCAGGTCGCGCGGCACGGGCTTCTTGACCTCGTGGTGAGCGCCGCAGGCGACTTGGAAGTGGACGAACACCACACGGTCGAGGATGTCGGCATCTGCTTCGGCAAGGCGGTGCAGCAGGCATTAGGCGATTTGCGTAGCGTCAATCGTTTCGGGTGGGCAATCGTGCCGATGGACGAGGCGTTGGCGATGGTGGCAGTGGATCTGAGCGGACGCCCGCTGCTGGAGTTCGAGGCGCGATT
>JANXCK010000181.1 GCA_025060055.1 Fimbriimonadales bacterium
CACAGGTTGATAGCCCTCGCAACGCGCGTACAGCGTGTACTCGCCGTGGGGCAGCCACACCGTTAGTCGTCCGTCAACTTGGGAGCGGAATGAGTACACTTGTTGGGTTGCTTGCTCCGTGAGTGAAACCTCCACGCTTAGCGCGCGCCCCGAAACAGAGTCGTGAAACCGCATCTCCAGCCACTGCTGCGCACCTGCGCTCGGTAGCGCCCCAAGCAGCAGCCCGAACCACACCCAGCCTTTCACCAGCTGCCACATGCCCTCATTATAACCCATTCGCGCGCAACTTCCTACCTCCAAACAGCCCAGAATCGACGAATTCGATGTCCGCTTCGAGCGCAATTTTGAGTCTTAACTGGGTGGAATGCCCTGCGAGGGCGTTCCACAGGGCGAATTGATAGGTGTCAGCGGCGCTGGGCTTTGATCCTCCTTTCGACAGCGTCGCTGTTTTTTTTACGCTTCTGGAGTATACTTATCCCGATGTGCGCAGCGAAGCCCCTAATTGGCATCACGGCAAATTGGCGTCCCCTTGATGAGGTCGGTGGGCGTGTTAGTTTGGAAGATGCTTACGCACGCTCGGTGGCGCGGGCAGGTGGTGTGGCAGTGCTGATTCCGTCTGTCGCCGACGCGCAGGCGTTGGCAGCGCACCTGGACGGGCTGCTCATTCCAGGAGGCGCGGACATCGACCCGAAGTATTACGGTGAGTCGTTGCATCCGAAGACGAAGCTGGTGAATGCTGCTCGCTTCGATGCGGAGTGGGCGTTGCTGGCGGCGTTCGAGGCGTGTCGCAAGCCGATTCTGGGCATCTGCTACGGCTGTCAACTGTTGAATGTGTGGCGTGGCGGTGCGCTTTATCAACACCTGCCCGACCTGCCCTCCGCCACCCTTGCGCACCAACGCTCTTGCAAGGACGAGCCGTACCCGCGCCACTTTGTGGAGCTGGAAGCAGGTTCCAAGTTGTTCCAAATAGAAGGGCAGGCGCGATTGGAAGTGGTCAGTGCACATCACCAGGCAATTCGCACAGTGGGCACGGGCTTAGTGGTGAGTGCGCGTGCGCCCGACGGCGTGATTGAGGCGATTGAAGACCCCAGCTACCCGTTTTTGATTGGGGTACAGTGGCATCCAGAGCGCGATCCCGATGCGCTTGCCACGCGCCGCCTGTTCGAGGCGTTCGTGCAGGCGTGCGCAGCGCGTTAGCGACGGCTCTCCTCAAAAATCCGTAGTCCCGCTTTGTGCCAATCGTCCAAGAACCGTTGCAAGCCGATATCGGTGAGCGGATGCTGGAACAGTTGTTCCATCACTTTGAACGGCATCGTGGCGATGTGAGCGCCCAGTCGCAGTGCCTCCACGACATGCATCGGGTGGCGAATGCTGGCGACCAGCACTTCGCTGTCGAAGCCGTAGTTCGCGACCATCTGCACGGCGTCCTCGATGGTGCGCATCCCTTCGCTGGACACATCGTCCACGCGCCCGACGAACACGCTGATGTAGGTCGCGCCTGCTTTGGCAGCCAAGAGCGCCTGCGCAGGCGAAAATACAAGCGTCATGTTCACGCGGATGCCCTCGCGCGTGAGGCGGCGCGTGGCGGCGACGCCCGCCTGAGTCATCGGCACTTTCACCACGATATTGGGCGACCACGAGGCGATTTCGCGTGCCTCGCGCAAGATGTCGTCGACCGTTGTGCCCACCACCTCCGCGCTGATGGAGCCGTGCGGCAGAATCGAACACATCTCCAGCACGGTCTCTTTGAACCCGCGCCCTGCTTGCGCAATCAGCGAGGGATTGGTCGTCACACCGTCCAAGATGCCCCACTCGGCGGCTTTGCGCACTTCCTCCACTCTGCCCGTGTCTACGAAAAGTTTCATCAGGAGACTCCTATTGTGGTTTGTGGCTGCCGGGGGTGGATTCGAACCACCACTACCAGATCCAAAGTCTGGCGTCCTGCCCTTAGACGACCCGGCACCGCGCGTAGTATACCCAATCGTGGCGTTGCAGGGGATTATCGGCATCGGGAACGCGGCATATGGTGGAGGCGGGGGGAATTGAACCCCCTTCCGAGACCGTTGCTCGCCCAGCTTCTACGAGTGTAGCCCCTCTTTGGCTCTCGCGCGGGATGTCCCGAAGGGCAGGGCGTTCCCACGCCAGCTCAGTTGAATGTCCCCTCTCAGCCCTGAGCGCAGCTTCGAGGGCAAGTCGATCGGACCCACGCTCGGCTCGCCTCGGATCGACTGCAAGGCGAGCGGCGCGCTGCTCAATTAGGCAGCGAGAGCATAGTTGGTGTTCGCACTTCTTGTGTGCCGCTTTTTTACGAGGCCAGCGGCGCCTCGACTCGCCACTGAGCGTCAAGCGTGTCCCGTCGAACCCTGACGCCCCCAGACGCTAACCTATTATACCACACACCATCACAAAAAGTTCCAGCGGGACTACGCGTTAGGAGGCACGCTCTTAACCATCCCTTAATGTACGGCGCGATTTAGTCCGCCTGCTCCGATTCGGAGCAGGAGGTTAACTGAAATGAGAGGTACTTTGATGGTGCGCGCTTTTGTCGCGCTCGGTGCTTTGGCTGTTACGCTCGGTGTCACTCAGGCGCAACCGTTCCAGCTCGCGTTCTGGAACTTCAACGACAGCAACGAAGCCGCTGACGGCGGCATCTTCGCCTCGTCGAGCTCGCTCCAGCGCATCGGCGGCACAACGCTCGAAGGCTACCGCGCTGGCTCGCCGCTGGACTCAGGCACCATCGGCTACAACATCACGACCTTCCCTGCTCAGGGACAGAACAATCGGACGGCGGGCATTCAGTTCAATGTGCCCACCACAGGTTACTTCGGCGTCGTCGTGATGTTCGATATGCGCTGGAGCAACACCGTGTCTCGATTCGTCCGCTTTCAGTACACTACAGATGGCACGAACTGGATCGATGGCGACCTTCTGGAGGCGGATGGTGGTGATCGCTGGTGGAGCCAGCGCAACCTCACGAACCCGTATGGCGACACGCGCTATTATGCAAACCTTGGCAACGCTGCCGCCAACAGCCCGAATTTCGCCTTTCGACTTGTGGCGGAGTTCGCACCGAACACGAACCAGTACTTTGGTGCCCGCGACAACAACGCCGCGGGCTACCGCACGACGGGCACGCTCCGCTTCGACCTTGTGGAGGTGCGTGCGGTTCCCGAGCCTGCCAGCGTGGTTGCGCTGGGCATGGGCTTGGCAGGTTTGCTGAGGCTGCGCCGCCGCACGCGCTGAACCTGCACCAATCGGCGGAGCGGACATGAAATAGTGCCCTCACCCCCTTGCCCCCTCTCCCACGCTGTGGGAGAGGGGGAAACTATACCAACTGCTGCAGATGTAAAAAAATTAACACGAAGGTTTACAACGAGCGCGGTTCTCGCGCCCCTACTGTAGCGGCGGCGTCTCGCCGCCGTTGTGAACGATTGCGACTAAAGTCGCCCCCTGTGCAAACCAAGCCCGCCTGCGCGGGCTAAAAAGCCGACGGAGGTCGGCTTCGTCTGCACAGCAACGGCTTGAGCCGCACAGGACGATGCGCCATTTGAAACCCCGATTGGTATTAGTGGCACACCCCGCCCTTGATTTGTAGGGGTTCACTCCAGCTCGGGTTGCGGGCGCGTCCACAGGCGCAGCAGCGTGAACCCTACAATGCCCGCCACTGTCGAACCCAGCAAGATGCCTAACTTCGCATAGTTCAGCGTGTCGCCTGAGAACGCCAGCCCGCCGATGAACAGCGCCATCGTGAAGCCGATTCCTGCCAGAAAGCCGACACCGAGAATGTGGACAAAGCTGATACCTTGAGGCAGCTGCGCCAGCCCGAGCCGAACCGCCAGCCACGAAAAGAGTGTAATCCCCAGCGGTTTGCCCACAAGCAAGCCCAGCACAACACCCCAAATCACGCGGCTC
>JANXCK010000049.1 GCA_025060055.1 Fimbriimonadales bacterium
GCTGGAGCGCATCGCGGCGATTCGCAGGCAGCTGGCGACCGATTTGGGCTTCGTGATGCCCTCCGTGCGTGTGCGCGACAACGTGCGCTTGCGCCCGATGCAGTACCAAATCAAGATTCGCGGCGAGACAGTGGCGCAGGCGGAGGCGCAGCCGCGCATGCTGCTTGCCATGCCCCCCAGCTCCGACTCACCCCCGATCGAGGGCATCGCCACTACTGAACCCGTGTTCGGCATGCGGGCATACTGGATTGAACCTCACCTGCGCGAGCAGGCGCAACGACTGGGCTACACCGTCGTAGAGCCGACCGCTGTCGTTGCCACACATCTCACGGAGATAGTGCGCCGCCACGCCGCAGAACTCTTGGGACGCGCCGAAGTGCAGCAATTGCTGGACAACCTCAAGGAGCATAACCCCGTCGTGGTGCAGGAGGTTGTGCCCGACCTGCTCACGCTGGGCGAGGTGCAGAAGGTGCTGCAGCACCTGTTGCGCGAGGGCGTGCCAATTCGCGACCTGGAGACGATTCTGGAGACGCTGGGCGACCACGCGGGGCGCACACGCGATACGGAGGCGTTGGGCGAGTATGCCCGCGCCGCCCTCGCACGCACCATCACACACCGCCTGCAGTCGCCCGACGGCAAACTGCGCGTGATAGTGTTCGAGCCTGCGCTGGAGGCGTCCTTGCGTGAGCGCGTTGAGCAGACCCCGCATGGCGTCGCGCTGAGCGTGGAGATGGACACCAGCCGCGCCTTGCTGCAAGCCATCGGGCAGCATGCCCAGCAGATGACCGCGCGGGGCTACCTCCCCGTGCTGGCGTGCGCGGGCAACCTGCGCCTGCCTGTGCGCAAACTGCTCGGCTCTGAGCTGCCCCAGCTGCATGTGATTGCCTACCACGAAATCGCGCCCAACACAAATATCGAGATTGTGGAGCAGATCAGCCGAGCGGAGGTGGTAGGGGTGGCGGTGGCAGCGTGATAATAAGTGCTTCCAACTTGAAATCGTCCCTTATCTGCGGGGCGGGTTGGGAAACCGCCCCTACCCCAAATACCCTGTAGGGGCGCGTCCGCGACGCGCCCGAAACGAGACGATTTCACTTGGGAGGCACTTACCAATCGGGGTTTAAATAACGCATCGTCTTGTACGGCTAAAGCCGTTGCTGTGCAGACAAAGCCAACCTCCGTCGGCTCTTTAGCCCGCGCAGGCGGGCTTTGTCTGCGCAGGAACGGCTTCAGCCGTATCGGAGTATTGCACTACTTGAAACCCCGATTGGTGCAAAAATTGCTAACCACAGCCGTGTTCAGGATGAGTGTGGGGACTGAGACCGCTGTTGCTATACCTTAGAAACACTTCACACGGGGAACCCGAACGCTTGCAACATCTGACGCCCCTCTTCCGAAATCCGCTCAGGCGTCCACAGCGGGTCAAAGGTGAACTCCACATGCACGGCTTTGACGCCAGGAATGCTCATGGCGCGGTCGCGGATTTCGTCGGCAAGCATATCGCCGACGGGGCAGCCGGGCGAGGTGAGCGTCATCAGGATCGACACCTCGCCCGCCTCCGAAACCTGCAGGTCGTAAATCAGCCCCAAGTCGGCGATGTTGAGCGGGATTTCGGGGTCGTATACATCGTGCAGAATGTCCCACACTTGGTCGCGCAGAGTGTTCATACCACTCGTACCCCTGAAGCCATCGCCTCAAGTCGGCGGATGCGCTCTTGCACGGGCGGGTGCGTGCTGAACAGCGCCATCACGCCACCGCCGCGCAGCGGGTTCACGATGTACATATGCGCAGTGGCAGGCTGCGCGTGCGCGTTGGGGATTTGGTGCGCTGCGGCTTCGAGCTTGCGCAGCGCGTTCGCCAAGCCGATAGGCGTGCCTGCGATTTCCGCGCCTGTCTTGTCCGCCTCATACTCGCGGGCGCGCGAGATAGCCAGCTGCACAATCATTGCGGCAAACGGCGCGACAATCGTCAGGGCGAGCGCTCCCAGCAGCGAGAGCGGGCTACTGTTGCCCTCTTCGTCGCGTCCGCCAAACAGCAGCGTGCTGTAGTATATCAGGTTCGCCACGCCCGAAATCGCACCCGCAATCGTGGCAGCGATTGCCATAATCAGCGTGTCGCGATTTTTGATATGTGCCAGCTCGTGGGCAATCACGCCCTTCACTTCGTCGTAGTTCATCATTTGCAGCAGCCCCTGCGTGACGGCGACCACCCCGTTTTGCGGGTTGCGCCCCGTCGCGAATGCGTTCGGCTGCAGCTCAGGAATCAGATACAGGCGCGGCATCGGCAGGTTCGCACGCTGACACATCTCGCGGGTCATCCGATACAGCTCGGGCGCGTCGCGCTCCGAAAGCGGCTGCGCCCCCGACATCGCAATCACCAGCTTATCGCTGAACCAGTACGAACCGAGGTTCATTATCGCCGCGAAAACCAGCGCGACGATAACACCTACATGACCGCCCAGTAAGTTCCCAAGCCAGACCAGAATCAGGGTTAGCCCCGTGAGCAACAGTCCTGTTTTCAACATATTGAGCATACTCAGCACCCTCCGAATGTATTATACCAGATGGGGGTGCAGTAGGGTTCCCGTCGTCTGCGCGGGATATAGAGACGGATAGTTATACCAAACGGGCTTCAAGTGAGACGGCTGAGGTCTGAGGGCAGACGCAGCAGGCTATGCAATCAGCCCCTTCCTGTGGAGCGTTCGGGCAAGGTTTCAAACTTAAGGGTGAGCAGGTCGCCCGCATAGGTGGTCTTTGCCGCGCGCACTACCAGCCACACGCGCTCGGTGCGGCACTGACGCGCTTGTTCCATCAGCTGCAGCAGGGTGTCGGGTGCGGTCTCGCCTACGGTGGGCGGGTTGCCCGCACGCTCCTGACGGGGTAGAATGCCCGCTTCAATCGCCCGCTCGCGCACCTGTGTCTGCAAAAACGCCAGCACTTGCTTGAGAGGGCTGCGCTCAGGACGGCAGTCGATTACCGCGCGGGCAATCTCCTCGCCTGCTTCGAACACCTTGCGGTTGCGGTACAGGCGCAGCTCAATCGGCACAGGTTCGCCTTGCGCCGTGTTGGTGAGGGCAATCGCCACTGCCACCACTGAGTCGCCGAAGTTGCGGATGTTTTGCTGGATTGCCTCGAGGCTCTCGCTCTCGGTAATCTGCACTTGCTCGCCGCTGGCAAGGCGCACGCGCTTGTCGGGGATGAATACCGCGCGGGTTTGCGGGGGCGACGGGGCAGCCCCGCGCTCGCGCGCGATGCGGTCGGCGAGATGGAGCAGGTCTTGCAACGCCTGCCGTACTCGAACCTCGCTCCAGCCAACGGGGATTACGATGCGCCCCAGCTCCTCGCCAATCTGCACAGCCACAGGCGTCAGCCGAATGTTCGCCAGCTGCACCAGCTCGCGTGTGGCACGCTCCAGTTCGTCCAGTTGGCGGCGCAAGTCGACGTTGCGTCCCAGCAGGATACTGTTTTGTGTCTCCAGCTGCTCGCGCTCTGCGGCGAGCTGTCGGTTTTGCGCAGCGAGCTGCTGGTTCTGAGCTTGGAGGCGACGGTTATCCGTATCGAGCTTCGCGTTTTCGGAAGCGAGCGCGACGCCCTGCTGGGCGAACTCGTCGTTTTGCCTGCGCAAGCGTGCCTGCTGTTGCTCCAGCGCGGCGATTTGGGTACGCACCGCCTGCATAGCGTCCTCAAGCTGCTGGCGCGCCCGACGCGCCTGATGGAGCAGCCATTGCGCCTGTGCAAGTTGCGCGCGGCTCTGGCTCAGTTGCTGGCTCACCCGCTTAAGCTGCGTTTCCAGCTGCTGCGCTTGCACCAATCGCTTGTTGAAGGCGCGTTCCAGTCGCTTCAGCTCCGCGTCGAGGCGTGCCTGCTCCGCATGCAGCTGCTGGTTAGCAGCTTGGAGTTTCGCGTTGCGCACCTGCAGCTCTTTGAGGCGCGTCTCGTTCTCGCGCAGTTCCACAAGAACGCGGTCGCCCCGCGTAATCCACACCCGAAACGACTCGTTGACTGCGGTCATCCCCAGCACGGTCAGTGCGACGGTAAGACAGCCCGTGAGGGTGGTGATAAGCGTTGCTGTGTGGCGCGGGCGAATACCAAACAAGCTCAGTCGTTGCTTGCCCAGCCGCCTGCCCAACCAGTCGCCAGCGTATGCCAACGCGCCTCCGAACAGCGTCAGCAGCGCCACGATAATCAGCATAGTCAAGGTCATAGGTCAACGAATTATACCGACGCAGGGGCAAGGTATACTTGCTCAACCTACCCTGCGTACGGTATTCACGATGCGCCTCTTGCTTGGCGGATTGGGGCTGGGATTGACGGTGTTCAGTGGCTGCTCGCCGCCGCGCGAGCCAGTGCCCGCAGGACGCACGATACTGCGCGTGTGGAGCATGTGGGCGGGCGACGAGGAAAAGGTGTTTCAAGGTGTCGTCGACCACTACAACCGCATCCAGAACAAAGTATACATCCAGAACCTTGGTGCGGTGGAGGATACCAAGATTATTCGTTCGATTGTGGCGGGCGCGCCGCCCGACTTTTTCACGCTCCGCGAGCCAGGCTACCTCGCGCCGTTAGCGGCGAACAACGCCTTGCTGCCTCTGGACGACTGGTTCCGCGAGTCGGGCTTGCGCGAGCAGGACTTCGTCCCCGCCGCGCTTGCACAGGGACGCTATCAAGGTAGGCTCTACTCGATGCCTTACTTGCTGGACGCGCAGGCGTTGTTTTACAATCCCGACCATTTCAAACGCGCTGGCATCCGTCCGAACCAGCCGCCCCGCACTCTGGAGCAGATGCTGGACTATGCGCGTCGCCTCACGGTCAGATCGCGCACGGGGGCAATTCAAACGCTGGGGATGCGTCCGCCTGACCTGATTTACATCATCGGCGCGTTCGGTGGGCAGTTCGTAGACCCCAACACGGGTGCGCCAACCGCCGACCATCCCGTCAACCTCGAAGCTGCCCGCTACTATCGTGCCCTCATCGAGGCGATGGGCGACGGCAAGGAGGTACAGGCGTTCACGATGAGCTTCGGCAACGAGCAAGGCACAAATAACCCGTTTTTCTTGGGCAAAATCTCGATGATGATTAACGGGCAGTGGAACCCTGCATGGTTCCAGAAGTACGCGCCACATGTGCCCTACGAGGTCGCGCCTGTGCCCTATCCTGCCCGTCGCCCTGACCTGCGCCTGCCCACATGGATTGGACAAAACATGTTCTGCATCCCGCGCGAATCGCGACACCCGCGCGAGGCGTGGGAGTTTTTCCTGTGGATGCAGACCGAAGAGGCGCAGTTGCTCTTCGCCGAAACGATGCGCGGTATCCCCAACATACGGCGCGTGCTGCAACATCCGCAGCTGCGCACTGTGCGCGCCCGCAACGAGGTGTGGAAACGCGGCTACTCCAAGTTCCTGAGTCTGGTCGATAGCCCTAATGCACGCTTCTTTCCGATTACGCCCGTCGCCACACTGTACCTACACGAGCTTTACACAGCGCAGGACTACCTCATCAGTGGCAACAAGGCTCCCGAACAGGCGTTGTACGATGTGCAGGCACGCGTGGCAGCCGAGTTTCGCAGGTGGAGTGCATAAAGGTATACTCCAACGCGAGCTCAGCTTCGTCGGCGAAACACGAGTACTACGAGGCATGTTGGGCAGCCTCTCGAAATAGATGGGCATCATTGTCGGCATCGAGGGCGGGGGCACGAAAACGGGCTGCGCCGTGCTAAGCGAGCAGGGCGAGTTGCTCGCCTACGCCGAGGGTGGTCCTGCTAACCTCAACTTCGTGGACGAGGCGACGCAACGGCAATCGTTCGAGACCGCGCTGCACGGTGCGCTGCGGGGTCTTCACGAACCTGTCCTCGCGCTGGGCTACACAGTGGCAGGCACACGCGCCAACTGGAACTGGCTGCTTGAGAAGCTGGGCAACCCCCCTGCGTTCGCTATTGAAGAGTCGCGCATGGCGATGCTCAGCACGGGCATCGGAGTCGCTCACGGCGTGGCAGTAGTGGCAGGCACAGGCTCGCTGATTGGTGGGTTCAAGAACGATGAGTTAGTTCTGCAGATGGGCGGCTGGGGCGCGCTGCTGGGCGACGAGGGCAGCGCGTATGATGTGGCAATCCGAGGTATCCGCGCCGCGGTACGCGCATGGGACGGACGCGAACCCGAAAACCGACTCATCCAAGCTGTGCAGCAGTTCTTCGGCGTGCAGAACCTGTACGAGCTAATCCCGTTGTTCTATCAGCAGGGCGTGCCACGCCACCAGGTCGCTGAGTTTGCCAAGAGTGTGGTGCAAACAGCGCAGCAGGATGACCCAGTGGCAAGACAGATTCTAACACAGGCAGCGCACGCCCTTGCGCATGATGCCCAAGCGTGTGCCGCGCGCCTGTTCACCCGCGATGACGAGTTTGTCGTCGCAACAACAGGCGGGATGTTCAAAAGCCCGATTTTCCACACTGCGTTCAAAGAATCTTTTGCGCTTGCTTTCCCCAAAGCGCAGTGTCTAACGCCTGTAATGGAGCCAGCAACCGCCGTTGCGAAGGCGACGCTTAGGCAACTTCGCGCACGCGGGTCGTGATTTAACCTCCACTCCCAGCCCCTTCTCTCGCGGCGCGGGCGACGGGGGTAGTAATACCAATCAGCGTTTCAAGCGACACAGTGCGTCAGCGAGACGCTGACGCGACGCACGCGCTCCATGTAGCGTCGGCGTCCTCGCCGACGACTGCGCTACTTGAAACCCCGATTGGTAAGTGCTTCCAACTTGTTCAACTGGCACCCATCGTCGGCGGGGGCGCCGACACTACCCAAGGCGCGTGCGGAGTGTCAGCATTCCGCTGGCGAACTCAATCTCTTGAAACGGCGAGTAGCCAGCAGAAGAGCGCAATAGCTGTGCCCTTATGTGCCCCCTCTCCTGCGGGTGAGAGGAGAAATAACGAATGAGGGCGACGCGGCAGCAGTTGAGCTACAAAATCTCCGACGCCGTAATGATGCTCTGTGCTACCTCTTTCATCGTCTTGTTCTGGTTGCGTGCCATGAAGTGGATGCGACGGAACGCCTCCGATTCGCTCAGTCCCAGCCGATCCATCAGGATTCCTTTCGCGCGTTCAATCAGCTTGCGGGTTTCCAACGCCTCTTGGAGTTCACGCACCTCTTTATCTTTGGCTTGCATTTCTCGAAAGCGCGTGAGGGCAACATTGATGGCAGGCGCAAGTTCCTGCTTGCGAAACGGTTTGAGCAGGTACGCATACGCGCCTGCCGCCGTCGCTTGGTTGACCAACTCCTCTTCAGCGTAGGCGGTGAGGAACACAATCGCGCAAGGATGTTGTGCGACAATCTGCCGTGCTGCCTCAATACCGTCCATCAACGGCATGCGGATATCCATGATAATCACATCAGGTTGCGTCTGGAGAGCGATGCGGACAGCGTCCTCTCCCGTTTCGGCTTCGCCCACAACATCGTAGCCCAACTGCTCCAACTGCGTGCGCACCATC
>JANXCK010000052.1 GCA_025060055.1 Fimbriimonadales bacterium
TGCCAACGCTGCACCTGGCACAATTCGCGGCGACTTCGGGCTGGACATCGAGCAAAACATCATTCACGGCTCCTCCGACCCCGAAGCAGCGGAATATGAACTAAACCTCTGGTTCAAACCTGAGGAGCTGGTGGAATAGTACGTGCCCAAGAGGCTGTTTAAGAAGTCCTGCTTTGTAGCGTCAGCGTCCCCGCCGACGCAAGCAACTCGTGGCTTGGGCGTCTCGCCCAAGCACTGAAGTTTGTCACTTTCGCCAATTTGTGCGGCATATTGTAGGTTGCGCCCGCCCAAAACCGCTACGAGTTGTGCTTTTTGCCCGAAGTGACAAACGTCAGGGCTTGGGCGTCTCGCCCAAGCACACAGTGGCTTGGACAGTCCTGTCCAAGCCAAAGCACGGGCATGACGGTTCGTGCCACGGATGCACGGGCAAGATGCCCGTGCCACGCAGGGGCGTCGGCGAGACGCCGACGCTACGAAAGCCCGCCTGCATTCCTAAACAGCCTCTAAGCCGTGAGCGACTGTATCGATCGCTAATCTCAAGCGTCTTATGAGCGGATGACACAGGAGACCAATCCTCAGGAGCAAGTCTTTGAGTGTGGGCTACCCCGCGCGGTGAACTGCATCGCGGCGACACCCCGCAGTTTGTGGGTCGGCACGAATGCAGGGTTGTATCTTTACCGCGACCTACGCGCCCCCACCGCGCGTTTCATACCAACCGAGTCGATCACCACGATTACCGCTGCCACCTCGACCATCTACTTCGCTACGCCTCGCAGTTGGGGGATGTACCAAATGCCCGTCTCGCTTCGGGTGGAGCCGATAGAACCGCCTGAGGTCACCCATGCGGGCTATGTGCGAGTCCATGCGCTCGCAGTATGGAACAACACGCTGGCTGTGGCGACCTCGTTCGGGCTTTATAGCTACTCGCTTAGCCGCCGGCGTTGGGAGGGTAGGCACGCCGAAGAGTCGTTCAGCCACTTGCTTGCCACAGGGACACGACTGTGGGCGTTCGGTGCGCAGCTGGTAGGATTTGACCGCCAGTATCAGGTGGTGGCGCGCGCTCCTGTGCAGGTTGCGACGCCGCCCGTGCTGGAGCAGTCGCGCCTTTTGTGGGCAACGGCAAGCCATGCAGGGATTGAGCTATGCACCTATTCGCCTGGTGCGCACGGGGTTCAGCGACGCATGTTCCGCTTTGATGAGGCGGCGTTGCGCGTTGGGAGCGGGATGCAGCCAACGGGAATTGCTCGCTTGGGCGCGTTTTGGTATGTCGGGCTGGCAGCGCGTCGCGGCGCGCGGGGCGGGCGTGGAATGGTCGTGCGCGTGAACTTCGCTCGCAATCGGGCGGAGTTGGCGTGGGAAGGCACGCCCGTGAATGCGCTCGTTGCTTGGCGCGGCGCCCTCATGGCGGGCACAGAGGCGGGACTGTACGCGCTCACACCGCGAGCCAACCCCCAAGACACCTAATCCAGCACCACAATCCGCGCGTTCTCCACGCCTTCCATGTGCCGAATCTGCTCGAACGCTTCGGGTGGGATGGGGTTATCCACTTGCAAAATCATCACCGCGCGCCCACCCATCGCCTCGCGCCCCACATGCATCCCCGCGATGTTCACCTGATAGTTACCCAGCACAGTGCCCACGCGCCCGATGATACCAGGGCGATCCTGATGTTCGGTCATAAGCCAAATCCCTTCGGGGCGGATGTCCACAAACAGGTTGTTCAGGTGCGTGATGCGCAGGTCGGCGCGTCCGAAGACAGTGCCTGTCAGTTGCTGAGTGCTGCGGCGCGTGTGCGCCGTGAGGCTCAGCGTGTCGGGGTACAGCTCGGTTTCGGGACGCACGCTCCACTCTAAGTGAACGCCACGCTGCTGAGCGATGAGCGGCGCGTTCACGAGATTCACGGGCGTGTCGGTAGTGCGTCGAAGTAGCCCTGCCAGCGCTGCACGCGCGATTAAGTCCAGTGGCAAATCGCCCCACTCGCCCGAAAACACCGCGTGCAACCGCTCGATGGGCGCGTCGGCGAGCTGACTATGCAGCATGCCCATCCGCTCGGCGAGCTTGAGATACGGTTCCACGCGCGTCATCAGCTCGGCGGGGATTGGCGGTAAGTTCACGGGACTACGCGGCGCTTTGCCCTGCAGCACAGCCACAATCTGCTCAGCGACATCGATGGCGACCTTCACTTGTGCCTCGACGGTGGACGCGCCCAAGTGCGGGGTCAGCACATTCTGCGGCTGATGGAGCAGCTTCAAATCGGGCGGGGGCGGCTCGGTGGGGAACACATCGAGCGCCGCGCCCGCCACATGCCCCGATTCAATAAACTCGGCTAAGGCGTCGGCGTCGACCAGTTCGCCCCGCGCACAGTTCACGATGCGCACGCCGCGTTTGGTGAGCGCGAGCGTGGCGCGGTTGAGCAGGTGGCGCGTGTCGGGCGTGAGTGGGGCGTGCAGCGTGATGAAGTCGCTCTCGCGCAGCAGGGTCTCCAGCGCGACGGGTTCCGCGCCAAGTTGCTGGATGTGCGCTTCGGGCACGAACGGGTCGTATGCCAGAATGCGCATGCCGAACGCGCGGGCGCGCCGCGCCACCTCGCGCCCGATTTTGCCCATCCCGATAATCCCCAGCGTCTTGCGCGACAGCTCCACGCCGAGAAACTGCGTGCGTTTCCACTCGCCAGCACGCACAGAGCGATCCGCCTGCGGGATGGTGCGTGCCAGCGCAAGCAGATGTGCCATCGTGAGTTCCGCTGCTGCGATTGTGTTGCCCTCGGGCGAGTTGACCACCACAATCCCGCGCTGGGTGGCAGCGTCCACATCGATATTGTCCACGCCCACGCCCGCTCGCCCAATCACCTTCAGCTGCTTGCCCGCCTCAATCACGGCGGCGTCGACGCGCGTCTGCGAGCGCACCATCAGCGCGTCATACGCGCCGACGATTTGCAGCAGTGCGTCGCGGCTCAGTCCTGGACGATAGTCCACTGCCGTTGCCGCACGCAGAACTGCCAGTCCCTCCTCCGCTATCGAGTCGCTCACCAGCACGCGCATCGATGAGAGTGTACCTGACGGCAAACTCCTCAAGGTAATACCGATTGGTGTTTCAAGTGGGTGTAGGCGTCGGCGGGGACGCCGATGCTACGCGGAGCGCATGCGTAGCGGCAGCGTCTCGCTGACGATCCGTGCTACTGGAAACGGGAATTAGTTTGCTGCTTGAGCGATCTAACTGACAGTATCGCCATCAGCAGGCTGACCAGCCACGCGCCGAGAGCGACACTGAGCAGTCCCGCCTGAAAATCGCCAGTGAGCGCCACAATCGTGCCAGGAATAAGCGATCCGCCCACGCCCCCCAGCAGTACCGTCGTGCCGTTGTAAAGCCCCGTGGTTGCGCCAACTCGTGCTGGGTGCGCCATCGCTTGTAGCGTCGCGAACTCCTGCGCGTTGTAGCTGCTCTGCAAAAACACCCCAAGCATCAGCAGCGTCATCACCAGCGCGTTGGTGGGGGCAAACGCGGTTAGTAGCACGCAGACACCTGCCAGCAACAGCCCCGTACTGGCAAACGGCACGCGCATCCCTGTCTTGTCGCCTAAGTACGCCCAAAAGAGAATGCCCAAAATGCCTGACACAAACACGCTGAATAGCGGCAAACTCAGCTCGTCGAACTCTATTCCCCGCGTGCGGTTCAGGTAGCTTGGCAGCCAGTTGAGAATCCCGAACACGCAAAAGGCGTTGCAGGTTCCCGCGCCGATGTAGAGCCAAAGCGCAAACCGCGTATTCTGCCCCCGCTTCGCTGGGGCTGTGGGGTTCGGACGGTTGGGAGCGGGCGCATCTTGCCTGTGCGCGTGAGGCGGTCGAGGGATCGAGTGAGCGCGTGGCGTGTCGCTGACGAACTTCGCAACCAGAGGCAGGCTCACTGCCATCCCGGTAAACCCCAGCAGTGCGAAGGTCGCCCGCCAGCCGAACCGCTCTGCCAAAAGAGGTCGTGAAGCGCAGGTGGTGGCTGACACCCGACGAGGCGTCAGGGCACAGCGGCAGGCGCTGCCGCGGGCTTGTCCAATTCGTGCATCTTGCCCCAGTGTAGGATAGTTTGCAGCACGCCCTCGCCACACAGGTAGAAGTTGCGCAGGATGAGCCGCTCTTGGGGTGTGTGGATGCGGTCTGCGCCCGTGGGGAACACGAGGCACTGGATGCCTTTGAGCGCGAAGGCGTTCGCGTCCGAGCCGCCGCCTGTGCGCTCCAGCTTCGGCTCGACCCCGACGGTCTTCAGCCCTGCGACGGCAGCCCGCACAATCGGCGCGTCGGGCGCGAGCCGAACCGCCTCAAAAGTCTGGCTCAGTTTCACCTCAGCCTTGCCCTCACTCTCCTGCGCCACTTGCTCGCATATGGCTTTCCAGCGCTCGGCAAGCGCCTTCACGCGCTCAGAGTCGAAGCTGCGGAACTCGCCCACCAGTTTCACACGGTCGGGCACGACATTCATCGCTTGCCCGCCTTCAATCGTGCCGATGTTCGCCGTCGTCTCGGCATCCAGTCGTCCCCAGTTCATCTGCGCGATGGCTTTCGCCGCCATCGCAATCGCGTTCCTGCCTTTTTCGGGTTCCGCGCCTGCGTGTGCCGCCTTGCCGTGAAACACCACCTCGAACTTCCAGTGTGTGGGCGACTGCACAAACAGCGCACTAGGGTCTTCACGCCCATCGATCACCAATCCCGTGCGTGCCTTGAGCAAGCGCGTGTCGAACGCCTTCGCGCCCAGCAGCCCTTTTTCCTCGCGGATGGTGAACACCACCTCCAGCGGGGGATGGGGCAGTTTGCGCTCTTTGAGCGTGCGGATGACCTCCAGAATAATCGCCACACCCGCCTTGTTGTCTGCGCCTAAGATGGTGCGTCCGTCCGTGCGGATTTCGTTCTCGTCGCGCACAACTTGGATGTTCTCTGTGGAGTAGACGGTGTCCACATGGGCGTTTAGCAAGAGCGGTGGCGCGTTCAGAGTGCCTTGAAACCGTGCGAACACATTCCCGCCCGTGCCGCCAATCTGCCTGCTGGCTTCGTCGATGAGAACACTCTCTGCGCCCAGCTCGCGTAGTTGCTTCGCCACAAACTCACATATCGCTGCCTCGTTCTCCGAGCCGCTCTCGATGCGCACCAGCGCAACAAATAAGGTGGTCATCCGCTCGTGGTTGAGCAGTGGCTTGTAGTCGCTTGCCCACGCGATGCCCCACAGGAAGCCAAGCAGCACACTCAGGCGTTTCATAGCGGCAATTATACCAATCGGGGTTTCAAATGACGCATTTTCCTGTACGGCTAAAGCCGTTGCTATGCAGACGAAGCCGACCTCCGTCGGCTTTTTAGCCCGCGCAGGCGGGCTTTGTCTGAGCAGGAACGGCTTCAGCCGTACCAGAATGTTGCGCTACTTGAACCCCCGATTGGTATCAGACCCCAGACCCTCTCTCGCACTTCGAGAGGGGGGGTCAGGAGGATGGAAGCAACAAAGCGGGTATCCTACTACCGCTCGCTGGATAGCTGAAGTATGCCTCATAGCGCGAGCCAGCTGGTCAAGAATTTCAGCGACGCAAACGGAGGCTGCCGATGGAGTACCGAGAGGAACTGAACCGCCAACTATCGGGCGAAGGTATCGAGGTTCAAGGCGCAGTGTCGCAGGCTTATGCACAGATTCTCACCCCCGACGCCTTACGATTCGTAGCGGAGCTGGTGCGCCAGTTCAACCCCCGTCGCAAGGAACTGTTGCGATTGCGCGAGGAGCGCCAGCAACGGCTAAATGCTGGTGAGAATCCCGACTTTTTGCCTGAAACAGCGCACATCCGCGCCAGCGACTGGAAGGTCGCGCCCCCACCCCCCGACTTGCTCGATCGGCGCGTGGAAATCACAGGTCCCGTCGACCGCAAGATGATTATCAACGCGCTCAACTCCGGCGCAAAGGTGTTTATGGCAGACTTTGAGGACGCTAACTCGCCCACATGGGATAACTGCGTTCAGGGGCAGATCAACCTTTATGACGCTGTGCGCCGCACCATCGAGTACACCAGCCCTGAGGGCAAGGAGTATCGCCTGAACGAGCAGACGGCGGTGCTGTGCGTGCGCCCGCGCGGCTGGCACTTGCCTGAGAAACACCTCATCATTGATGGCGAACCCGCACCGGGCGCACTGATGGACTTCGGACTCTACTTCTACCACAACGCTCAGGAACTGATTCGGCGTGGCACAGGACCCTACTTCTACTTACCCAAGTTGGAGAGCCACTTGGAAGCGCGCCTGTGGAACGAGGTGTTCCTCTACGCGCAGGAGCAGCTGGGCATTCCGCGCGGCACCATACGCGCCACTGTGCTGATTGAGAACATCCTCGCGGCGTTCGAGTGCGAAGAGATTCTGTACGAACTGCGCGAGCATTCTGCGGGGCTAAACAGCGGACGCTGGGACTACCTGTTCAGCATCATTCGCAAGTTCCGCAATCGCGAGGACATCGTGCTACCTGACCGCGCGACGCTCACGATGACCGTGCCGTTTATGAAGGCATACTCGGAGTTGGTCGTGCAGAGTTGCCACAAGCGCGGAATCCATGCGATTGGCGGCATGTCGGCGTACATTCCACGCCGTGATGACCCTGCCGCGAACGAGGCAGCAATTGCACAGGTCGTTGCCGACAAGGAGCGCGAGGTCAGCGAAGGCTACGACGGCACCTGGGTCGCACATCCAGGGCTTGTGCCTGTTGTGCTGGAAGTGTTCAACAAGCACATGCCCACGCCGAACCAAATTGAAAAAGTGCCCTCGCGCACGATTACCGCGCACGAACTGCTCGACTTCCCGCGCGGCGCCATCACCGAGAAGGGCATGCGCACGAACATCAATGTGAGCCTGCGCTACCTCGATTCGTGGCTTCAGGGTACAGGGGCGGTGGCAATCAACTACCTAATGGAGGACGCTGCGACCGTCGAGATTTCGCGCTCGCAGCTGTGGCAGTGGGTTCGGCGCAAAGCGCAGCTGACCGACGGGCGTGTGATTACGGCGGAGCTGTTCCAGCAAATGCTGAGCGAGGAACTGCAAAGCATCAAGGCGAGCTACGGCAGCGCGTCGCACCGCCTTGATGATGCGGCGGCGATTCTCAGGCGCGTCGTGCTATCCGACGAGTTCGTCGATTTCGTCACTCTGGTCGCGTATGAGTATATAAGCTGAGAAGGCAAGTTGGGTACGACGGCGTCTCGCCGTTGCCTTGCGGGGTATAATCTTTTCGGAGACGCCTATGCCGCGCTACAAGATTCTCACTTGGGGCTGCCAGATGAACGAGGAAGACTCCGAGCAGATGAGCCTCGCGTTGCAAGAGCGGGGCTATGAGCCTGCCGACACGGTCGAGGACGCCGATGTGGTGCTGCTCAACACCTGCTCGGTGCGGCGCAAGCCCGAAGATAAGGTGTTCAGCGTGCTGGGGCAGCTGCGCAAGCTTAAGCAGCGCAAGCCACAGATGGTGATTGGCGTGTGCGGCTGCATGGCGCAACTGCGTGCCGACGAAATCCGGCAAAAGGCGCCCCATGTGGATATGATTGTGGGCACAGCGCATGTGGCGCAGGTTGGCGCGTTGGTGGAAGAGGTTGTTCAGAAGCGTCGGCTCGCGATGCGCTTGGAGCTGCCCGAACGCAAAGGTGCTATCGTCACCGACATCCCTGAACGCAGAGTCGAGCGCGCGCCCAAGCTCAAGGCGTTTGTGCCCATCCAGTACGGCTGCGACAAGTTCTGTACCTTCTGCATCGTGCCGATCACGCGCGGGCGCGAGCGCAGTCGCCCCACCGCCGACATCCTCGATGAGATTCGTCGCCTTGCTGCGCGCGGCACCAAAGAGGTCACCTTGCTGGGGCAGACAGTCAACTCCTACGGCAAGAACCTGCTGGAGGGACGCGTGCCGTTTGCACGCTTGCTCAAGCTCATCAACGACATCGAGGGCATCGAGCGCATCCGCTACACCTCGCCCTACCCGCGCGACTTCCGCGACGACCTCATTAACGCCATCGCCGAACTGCCCAAAGTGATGGAGCATGTGCATCTGCCGCTGCAGTCAGGCGATAATGACATTCTTAAGGCGATGCGCCGCCTTTACACGGTGGAACAGTTTGAGGAAATCGTTCACAAGCTGCGTGAGCGCGTGCCCGGCATCGCCATCACGACCGACATCATCGTCGGCTTTCCTGGCGAGACCGACGCGCAGTTCGAGAACACCCTCAAAGTGGTCGAGCGCATCCGCTTCGACGGCGCGTATATGTTCGCCTACAGCCCGCGCCCGGGCACGCCCGCCGCTGCGATGGAGAACCAAATCCCGCGCGCGGTCAAGCAGGAACGGTTGCAGCGGCTCATCGAGCTGCAGAATCGTATCACCTGCGAAATCAACAGCGCGCAGGTCGGGCGCGTCTTCGAGGTGCTGGTGGAGGGTCCCAGCCAGAAGGATCCGACGAAACTGGCGGGGTTCACGCGCGAGAACAAAATGATGCACTTTGTCGGCTCGCCCGACTTGATTGGGCGCATCGTGAAAGTTCGCGCCGATGAGGCGCACCTGTGGGGGTTCTACGGAACTGTCGTTTGATGGTGTAGGGACTGTCTGAGAAGCGATATCTAACGGCTGAAGCCGTTCCTATGGAAACCAAGCCCGCCTATGCGAGCTACAGCCGACGCAGGTCGGCTTTGTCTGCACAGGAACGGCAGTTAAAAGCTCCCTTTTTGACCCTCACCCCCAGCCCCTCTCCCACGAGGAGAGGGGAGCCGAGTTCCCCCTCGCCCTTTGGGAGAGGGGGTCAGGGGGTGAGGGTGGTGAAACAGGACGATTTAATCGTTGAGGCACTTATTAGCCCGCGTGGACGGGGTTGGTTTGCACAGCAACGGCTTCAGCCGTCTGCTCTTGAACAATCTCTTAGCACCTGCAGGGTCTGCTGCAGGAGTGCGTCGCGCTGCTCGCGCGTGTCGGCACGCAGGGTGATGTGTCCGATTTTCCTGCCTGGACGCGGCGCCTTGCCGTACAGGTGCAGATGGGCGTTCGGGATACGCAAAACCGCCTCAATCGGGGGCAGCGTGCCAATCAAGTTCACCATCGCGCAGTAGCCGCGCGGCGCCACACTGCCCAACGGCAAGCCCGCAATCGCCCGCAGATGGTTCTCGAACTGGCTGGTCTCCGCGCCTTCAATCGTCCAGTGCCCGCTGTTATGCACGCGAGGCGCGACCTCGTTTGCCAGCAGCTGCCCGCCCACCTGAAACATCTCCAGCGCGACTACACCCACATAGTCCAGCGACTCCAGCAGGCGCACGACATAACTCGTCTCGGCACGCGCTTCGGCATCGACCAGCGACACACGCAAAATCCCTTCGCGGTGGTGATTCTCCACCAGCGGGTAGATGGCGACCTCGCCTGTGCGTGCGCGCACACCTATCGCTGAGACTTCCCTATCGAACGGCACGAACGCCTCTGCGATAAGCGCGTAAGGCTGAAATCGCTCAACAAGCGCGTAGAACTCCTCACGCGTATGCGCAACGCCCTGCCCCTTGCCGTCGTAGCCGAATCGGCGCGTTTTCACCACGCAGGGCAAGCCCACTGCTTGCAGCGCCGCATCGGATTGAGCGGGGTCTATCGGGGCAAAAGCGGGCGTGGGTATCCCGATGGAGTTCAGAAACTGCTTCTCCAGCAGACGATCTTGAAACAGCTCCAGCGCGCGGGGAGTTGGATAGACGGGCATACGCTGCGCCAGAAACCGCGCCGTTTCAAGAGGCACATTCTCGAACTCGTAGGTGATGCACGCCTTGCCTTGAGCGAACCGAGCGAGCGCGTCCCAGTCGTCGAACGGCGCGCTGATCAGCGGCGCGACCTGCCCTGCGCAGGCGTCAGGGCTGGGGTCGTACAACTCCACACGAATGCCCAGCGGATAGCCTGCCAGTGCAAGCATCCGTCCCAACTGACCGCCGCCCAAAACCCCAATCGTCATCGCTATATTTTTACCCTTGAGATGCGTGCCAGCACAAAATCGGTTTGAAGACGCGCTGCGTTTCGGCGTCTGCGAACGCTTGCTCTATCTCATCGAAGGCGTAAACCGCAATCAGCGGGTCAAGCGCGAGGCGATTTTCGTGAACCAACCGCAGCGCATACTCCCACGCATGGTTGCTGGAGCGTGAGCCGATGACAGTGAGTTCCTTGACGAGGATTTGGTACCAATTGACCTGCACAGGTTCGGGACGGTAGCCGAACACCACGATGCGTCCCGCTTTGCATGCAAGGCGCAGGCACCACTCGGCAGCGTCGGGCGAGCCAGCAGCGTCAATCACGACATGCGCCTCCGTCGGGTTCGCCTGCCACTCGTCAGGCGCGAGGGGTGTCGCTGCGCCGATTTGCCGCGCGACCTCGCGCCGCGCAGGGTGAAGCTCCAAGCCCAGCACACGGTGCGCACTCCACAGCCGCGCCAGCTGCGCGTACACCTGCCCGAAAAAGCCCAGCCCAACTACTGCCACGGTCTCATCAGGTTGCGGGTGAGCAAGGCGCATCCCCGCAACACAGGTCGCCACCGGCTCCACCAGCGCGTAGCGCCAGAGCGACTCGCGTGGCACGCCATCGGGAACCTTGTAGAGATTGCGCACGGGCGCAACGAGATACTCCGCAAAGCCCCCGTCGACGCTCAAGCCCAGATGCTCTAAGCGGTCGCACAGATTGAGCCGTCCGCGCCGACAGTACGCGCACGCACCACACACCACCTGCGGGTCGACTACCACGCAGTCGCCCACCTGCAGCTCCCCGCCATACTCCAGCGGCAACCTCACCACTTCGGCGACGATTTCGTGTCCCAGTGTCAGCGGCTGGTCGCGCCAGTAGTAGTGCCCGCGCGCCTTGAGGTGCAAATCTGTGCCACACAGCCCGCAGGCGATGACACGCAGCAACGCCTCGCCTATCCGCGCCTCGGGCACAGGAACTTGCTCCCAGCGCAGCTGGCTCGGCGCGACAAGGCGGTAGGCATGCATCACATCAGGTGCGATAGTGCGCGTTGAGCTTGACATACTCGGCGGTCAAATCGCTGCTCCAAAAGCGTGCCGTGCCATCGCCGTCCGCAAGCTGCAACGCAATCTGCACCTCGCTCGCTTGCAGTTGGTCGATCAGGGCGCGCTCATCGTACTCGGCGGGGCGTCCATTCTCGAAGACCAGCACGCCCTGCAGGAAGAGGCGGGCACGGTCGATATCGATCGGCGCATCAGCGCGTCCTGCTGCAGCGATAATCCGCCCCCAGTTCGGATCGCCACCATGTACGGCGGTCTTGACCAGCATCGACTCGGCGATGGTACGCGCGATTTGGCGCGCGGCGGCGTTGTCTGCAGCCCCTGTGATGCGCACTTCGAAGATACGGCTTGCACCCTCACCATCTTGCACAATCCGCTTCGCAAGGTAGGTGCAGACCTGATGCAGTCCTTGCTCGAACGCTTCAAGCGCGTCGCCCGACAGCGCCACGCCCGATGCACCGTTCGCCAACACGATTACCGAGTCGTTGGTGCTGGTGTCGCCGTCGACGGTGATGCAGTTGAAAGTGTCCTCGACGACGCGCGTGAGGCAGGCTTGCAGGTCGGTGTGGCGTACTTGCGCGTCGGTCGTGATGAACGCCAGCATCGTCGCCATTTTAGGGGCAATCATGCCCGCGCCTTTGGCAATCGCGCCGATGCGCACCGTGCCCACAGGCGTAGCCACCTCCAGCGCAGCACGCTTGGACGCGCTATCAGTGGTCAAAATCGCATCGGCTGTGGCGCGGTCGTCGCCATCGCTCAGACGGTCAAACAGCAGCTCGACGCCCGATTCTATCGCGTGCATAGGCAAAGGAACGCCGATGACGCCCGTCGAGGCGACAGCAACTTGAGTGGGAGCGCAGCCGAGCCGTTTAGCGACCAGTTCCGCCATGCGCTGCGCATCGCGCTCGCCTTGCGCCCCCGTGAGGCAGTTCGCGTTGCCACTGTTTACAAGGATGGCGCGAGCAACGCCACCAGCAACAACTTGCCTCGACCAGCGCACGGGCGCAGCGCACGCTCGGTTCGTCGTGAACACGCCTGCGACGCTCGCCTCCGTTTCCGACACAATCAATGCAAGGTCTAACAGCCCTGGCTTTTTGATCCCACAATACACGCCCGCGCTTTTGAACCCACGCGGAAAGTTCACGCCTATTTGAGTATTAAGCTTTGCCATCGGCGGTATTGTACCTTGTTTGCTTGCGGAGATATGGGAGACTGCTTCCGTACTGTCCAAGAAGTCGCACTGCGTCGCGTCGGCGGCTTGCCCAAGCACGCAGTGGCTTGGACAGTCGTGCGGTTTCTCGAACATCCAAATGCCTACCCCCCTCCCTTGCGTTGGATAGACGCATAGGGTATAATCTCCTCTGCCGAGAGCCGACATAGCTCAGCGGTAGAGCGGCGCACTCGTAATGCGCAGGTCGTGGGTTCGAGTCCCACTGTCGGCTCCAGCATTTTGGCTGTGACGATTCTGCAACGCATTTTGGAGACTAAGCGCGAAGAGATTGCCTCCCGTAAGCGCGTCGCTCCTGTTGTAGAGCTGAAGGCGCGCCTCGCCGATGTGCCACCGCCACGCGGTTTCCATCGTGCCTTGCGCAACTCCCCTAATCCCATCGCGCTGATTGCCGAAATCAAGCGCGCCTCGCCCAGCAAAGGTGTGATTCGCGCCGATTTCGACCCGATGGCGATTGCTGAACGCTACTGTGAGGCGGGCGCAGACGCGCTGAGTATCCTGACCGACGAGCCGTACTTTCACGGCAAGCCAGAGTACCTGCATCTGGCTCGCGAGCGCGTGCCCTTGCCCGCGCTGCGCAAGGATTTCCTGATTGAGGAGTACCAGGTCTACGAGAGTCGCGCGTTGGAAGCCGATGCCATCTTGCTGATTGTCGCCGCGCTGCCCGACCGCAGGCAGCTGCACGACCTGCGTGCGCTCGCCGAGTCGTTGGGCATGGATGCGCTGGTAGAGGTTCACGACGAGTGGGAACTGGAGACCGCGCTGGAGTCGGGTGCGACGCTGATTGGCATCAACAACCGCGACCTGCGCACTTTCGAAGTGTCGCTGGAGACCACCTTCCGCCTGCTGCGCTACTTCCCCGACGAGATTACACGCGTAAGTGAAAGCGGCATCGAAACTGCTGAGCAGGTGCAGCGATTGCACGCGGCGGGCGTGCACGCGCTACTGGTGGGCGAGACGCTGATGCGCACCGATGACCCCGCCGCGATGGTGCGTGCGTGGATGGACGCCTGCCGATGAAACTCGCGCTACTGCACACCAACGATGCGCACAACCGCTGGGACGCGGCGTTCGTGGCGCGGCTGCAGGCACTGAAAGCCCAGCACGATGCCCTACTGCTGGACTCTGGCGACTGCATTCGGTCGGGTAATCTGGGCGTTCCGTTGCGTCCTGAACCCGCATGGGAGTGGATGCGTGAGGCGGGCTACAACGCCATCACCATCGGCAATCGCGAATTCCATATCACAGCGGGAGGCTTCTTGGCAAAGACACGGGGTGCGCCCTGCCCGCTGCTGTGCGCGAACCTTCGCAGCAAGCAGCCAGAGACACCCCTCCCTGTGCAACCCGTGTGGCAAACTGTGTGTCATGGTACGCGTGTGGCGGTGCTGGGGCTGACCGTGCCGATGGTCACACCGCGCATGCGCTCTGCTATCTTGAGCGCGTACCTGTTTGACCCGCCGCTGGAGGTGGCGAAGCAGTGGGTGGCGCGTCTGCGCCCCGAAGCTGACCTGCTGATTGCGCTCACGCACATCGGAGCGCAGCACGACCGCCGATTAGCGCAGGCATGTCCCGAACTGGATGTGATTTTGGGAGGGCATTCCCACACACCGATTAGCCCGCCCGAATGCGTGAACGGCGTATGGATAAGCCAATCGCCTCCGTTTTGCAAAGGCGCAACGCTGCTCGTGCTGACCCGCGAGGTGAACCGCTGGACGATAGAGTCGGCGGCGGTGGTCTGATAATACCAATTGAGGTTTCAAGTAGCGCAATACTTCGGTACGGCTAAAGCCGTTGCTATGCAGACAAAGCCCGCCTGCGCGGGCTTATCAGCCGACGGAGGTCGGCTTCGTCTGCATAGCAACGGCTTTAGCCGTACAGGACGATGCGTCATTTGAAACCCCGATGGGTATAAGTCTCTCCAAGAAGTCAGGTTGGCGTTCTTGATGGCTCGAGCCGTTGCTGTGTAAGCCAAGCCGACCTCCATCGGCTGTAGCCCGCGTAGGTGGGCTTGGTCTGCACAGGAGCGGCTTGAGCCGTATGGCATCTGAAAAACTTAATTGGTCTATGCTTCTATCACTTCCACCTGCACGCCCCGATAAAGCGTTTCCAGTCGCTTTGCATGCACTGCGCCCAGCACGGCAGCAGCGGTGGCAAGGCTGTCGGCGGTGATACCGTCGGGCGCGCGCACCCGCGCCATCACGAGCCGCGTGAGTCCCAAGCCCGTGCGCGGGTCGATGATATGTGCGTAGCGTGTGCCGTCAATCTCTACATATTGTTCAGTGCTGCCAGAAGTCGAGAGCGCGGCGTTGGCAAGCAGGGTGTCGCCGCCTTCGGGCAGCGCAATCCTCCAGCCTTTGGTGTCGGGTGGCGCGTCGCCTGCCACGATGTCGCCATCCATCTGCACCAGTGCGCGCGTGATGCCGAAGCGTCTAAGCGTACGCAAGGCATGGTCGCACGCGTACCCTTTGGCAATCCCGCCGAGGTCCAACTGCATCCCTGCACGCTGCAGGCGTACAGCGCGCCGCGCCACGCTTAGCTCCATCAACCGATAGCCTGAGCAAGCCTGCGCTGCACGCAGCCGCGCTGCATCGGGCAGTTGCGCGGTGCGCCGCGCCTCGCGCCAAAGACGCACCAGCGGTCCCACCGTCGGGTCGAACGCGCCGTCGGTCTGCCGCGCCAACTTCTGTGCCCGCCACAAGACATAAAATAGCGCGGCACTGACCTTCACCCAGCGCCCAACGGCACGCTGGCAGAGCCGATTCAGCTCGCTGTCGATACGGTAGTCGCTCATGCGCTCTTCCAGCGCGCTGATACGCGCGTATGCGGCGCGGCAGGCGCGCACCGCCTGCTCCTCGTCGGCAGCGTACACAATCATGGGCGTGTCTACGCCCATCCGAACTTGAGTGAACTCAAACCGCTGTAGGCGCATCGAGTTGCTCTGGCGCAGGCACTCCCGCCCAGCGCCACAGTTTCGCCAAATCCTCGCTGAACCGTTGCTCGTCGGGTGTCTCTATAAGCATCGGCAGGCTCGCAAAGCGTGGGTCGTTGAGGATAAGTCGGAACGCGCTTTCGCCCAGCTCGCCCTCGCCGATATGTTCGTGCCGATCGACGCGCGAGCCGAACGGCTTTTTAGAGTCGTTCAGATGCCACACCCGCAGGCGTGATAGCCCTACGAGTCGGTCGAACGCCTCCCAGACGGCTTCGTAAGCTTCAGGCACGCGCAACTCGTAGCCCGCTGCGAACAGATGGCACGAGTCGGCGCAGATTACGAGCCGTTCATCGGGCAGGGCGTCCAGAATCTGGGCGAAATGCTCGAAACGGTAGCACAGCGCGCTGCCCTGCCCTGCCATCGTCTCCATCGTGATGTGCACTCCGTCGGGCAGCTCAGCCAGCAGGTCGCGCAAGCTCGCTATGAGCAGCTGCATGCCCGTTTCGAAGTCAGGATGCGACCCCATGTGAACCACGGCGTAGCGGATGCCCAGCGCAGCGCAACGCTGCAGCTCGGCGCGATATGCCTCGAGCGACTTACGGCGTGTTTCGGGATCGGGCGCGGCGAGATTGATGAGATACGCCGCATGCGACACGACGCACTCGATGCCCGTTTCGCGTCGCGCTTGCTGAAGTTTCGCCACCTGTTCAGGTGCGACAGGCGTGGGCTTCCACTGACGCGGGCTGGCAGTGAAAATCTGCACGGCGGTACAACCGAGCCGTTTGCCTTCATAAAGTGCGTTCTGCAGCCCGCCTGCAGTAGAGGTATGTGCGCCGATGAGTCGTTGCATGCGATGGGAGTTCAACGCGCGTCGGTTCCTTCCTGCCAAGCAGGTGCGCAGTGGCTGAAGACGCCTCGCTTAAAAAAAAATTGGTTGCGGGGGTGGGATTTGAACCCACGACCTTCGGGTTATGAGCCCGACGAGCTACCGGACTGCTCCACCCCGCGTCGTTTCCGCCGTCGATTATACCATGCGATATGGGGATTTTGTCAAGGGAGTTCGAGGGTGTTCGAGAAATGTCTTCGGGATGCGATGGCTAAAGCCGTTGCTGTGCAGACCAAGCCGACCTCCGTCGGCTGAATAGCCCGCGCAGGCGGGCTTCGTCTGCACAGGAACGGCTTTAGCCGTCGCGCCTCGAAGGCAGTTCTCGAACACCCTCTCGCTACTCGTCCCACAGCCAGTCGATGGTGGGTGTGCGCTCGGTCAGCTCCCACTCGACAGTGAGGTCGCCCCAGCGCAGCAACAAAGTCCAGCGCTCGGTGAGCCGCTCACGCTCAAGGCTCTGCGTCTCCTCGTTCTGTCGGTAATCCGCCAGCGCGTAGAACTGGTTTTCGGATTGCAGGATGCGGCGGCGGGCGTCGCGATTTGGCTCGCGGATCGACGCACGAGCGCGCTCAAGGCGCAGGCGCGCCGACGGCGGCTGAGACGCGGGCAGGTTCCCGAACAGCAGGTCGCCTAACGCGGTCTCCTGCTCCCAGCCATGCGGAGGCTGGTCGCCAATCAGCAAGGCGAGGAACCGCTGTTGCTGAATTCCGTTCAGCTCTTGGAAGAGAACTTCGCCGCCCGCTTTCAGGCGCGCCTGCTGCTGTGGCATGAGGTTCAGGTAGAAGTCCCACGCAACACGCTCGGACACGGCAGTTGCCCGCCCGCCAATGATGAAAGAGTCGTAGTAGGGGGACTGATACGGCGTTAGCTCGCGCAACTGGAACGGGTAGAACGGCAGAACGAGGGTGCAGACGCCGTAGTAACCGAATCGCGCTTGGTGGCGTCGCGCGGCGGCGTCCAGAAACGGCGCGCCTGTGGGGGGCGGCATTGGCAGCATCCGTCGCAAGGCTTCGTCTGCGTAATCCTGCTGCCGCGCGCTCCACGGCGTGAGATGGCGTAGCACAACCCAGCCGTTCCACTCGCGCGGTTCGTACAGACCAATCTGCAGCAGGGGCGCGACCGCTTGGGCGTTGCGCGCACGCGCCCTTTCATAAGCACGCTTGAACGCGTGGGTCTTGGACGACAGCCCCGTGAAGGGGAAGTACGCGCCAATCATCGGCGTCCGCGCAGCGACGGCGCACTCCAGCAGGAAGCAGGCATAGTGGTTGTACTCGTCTGCTTTTGCCTTCAGCCAGTTGGGTGGGTTGGCAGGCAGGCGGATGTTGCGCCATGCACGCGGCGGTTCAGGCGCGCGTTGCTCCAGCTGCTCGTACCGCTCAGCTTCCTGCTGCAACTCAGGGGGCGGGGTAGGCGAAGCAGCGTCGAGGGTCACGGCGACCACGCCCATTCGCGGCGCATCCAGTGCGACGGTGCGTGGCAGCACGCGCCCACGCCCAATCGGACGCGCCCACACCACAAACTCTCTCCCAAAAGTGAACGCACCGTGATAGATACACAACAACAAATCGTCCCACGCTTGCCCCTGCAGTGGCTCATTCAGGTAGCGCTGGAACGGCGCGCGGAGTTTCGCGCCCTCGCTTAGGCTCGACAACCGTCGGATGCAGTACCCACGCTGCGCCAGCTCGTTCCACTCCAAGTCGCGCAGGCGCATCAGCAGCGGGAGGTAGAGGTC
>JANXCK010000143.1 GCA_025060055.1 Fimbriimonadales bacterium
TCCAGAATACTGGATTGTCGACTTAGAAAGCCAGCACCTTGAGGTGTACCGAGACCCCGCGCCATCGCCTGATGCTCCGTTCGGCTATGCGTACCGCACGCGAATGGTGCTACAACCAGCCGATTCGGTTGCGCCGTTGGCAAAGCCGAATCGTCCGATTCGTGTTGCGCGGCTCTTCGCGGTTTAGTCGCACTGTATGGAACCGACGACGGCTGTGATTTTGGCGGGGGGTGAGTTGGAGCCAGCGTGGCAAGCGCAGTCGGGTGCGCGCTCGCGGGCAGAAGTGGTTGTTGGTGGCGCGCCGATGTACCAGCATGTGCTGCGCGCCCTACAGAGCGTGGAGGCAATCCGCGCGATTCTGCTGGTGGGCAGCGCGCCTGCGGGCGAAGGCTACACCGTGATACCCCCTGGCGCAGACCTGCTGGAGAATGTGCGGCGCGGGCTGGAGCAGAGCCAGACTGAGTCGGTGCTGTTTGCCACAGTCGACCTACCGTTCCTGACAGCGGGGAGCGTGCAGTTCTTTTTGGGCGAGAGCCTGCGCAGCGGTGCAGCGCTTGCTTACGCGGTTGTGCCTGCCGAGCTGTGCCGTGCGCGGTTCCCGCAGTTGAAGCGTACCACTGTGCGCCTGCGCGAGGGCGAGGTGACGGGGGGCAACCTGTTCTGGGCGCGGCGGGATGTTGCACTGCGCGAGCTGCATCGGCTGGAAGCTCTCTATCGCGCTCGCAAACAGCCCGTGCGCCTCGCGATGCAAATCGGACTGGGACTGCTCCTGCGCTTCCTGTTCGCGCAGTATCTCAACCCACGCCTGCTGAGCATCACCCAGATTGAGCAGCGCGTCGCGCAGATACTGCAGACCCCCGTGAAGGCGATTCTCACCCCGTACCCCGAAGTCGGCACGGACATCGATCGGCTCGAACACTGGCTGGCGGTGCGGGGTTAATACTGACCGAAATCTCGAATTACCCCAATGCTGCCAGTGGGGTGCTGACTGTCTGTGACGCTTTCATTCTCGTTTGAGAATCTTACAATCGCTTCAAAAGTCAGAAGCTCCCTTTTCAACCCTCACCCCCAGCCCCTCTCCCGCGTCGCGGGGGAGGGGAGCCGAGTCCCCCACATCCACCCCGGGGGCGGGGGGGTCAGGGGGTGTGGGCCAAATAAGCAATTGAAAAAACCGATTGGTATTAAACAGCTTCAAAAGTAAAAAGCCCCTATTTTGACCCTCACCCCCAGCCCCTCTCCCGCGTCGCGGGAGAGGGGAGCCGAGTCCCCCTCTTCCACCGCGTGGGAGAGGGGGAAAAGGGGGTGAGGGCAAATGAAGCATTTGAAAACTCGATTGGTATTATTAGCGGTTCGCAGCTATGGGCTGTGGTCTATGCGAAGCATTTCGGGGGCGACCTTTGCCTTGAGTGCGCGTTCCAAGCTTTTGCGCTTGAGCGCAAGGCGGAAGCAATTGGGGTTGGGGCACAGATACGCGCCGCGTCCGGGCAGTCTTTGGTCGGGGTCGATATGCACCTGATGCGTGGATGGGTCACGCGCGAACCGAACCAGTTCTGATTTGGGGGCGATGCGCCGACAGGCAGCGCACCGCCGCATCGGGCTATGCCGACCTCTCTTTTTCGGCACGGGCAATCTCTTCCTCGGAGCGCACCTCCAGTTTCCAACCTGTCAGTTGCTCGGCAAGGCGCACATTCACACCGCCGCGTCCAACTGCCTGGCGCAACTGGTTGTTCGGTACAACGACCAGCGCGCTCTTGTTCGCCTTGTCCAAAATCACGCGGTTCACGCGGGCAGGGTTCAGCGCGTCTCGAATAAACTGCACTGGGTCGCTGCTCCACTCGATGATATCGATGTGCTCGCCGAATAGTTCGTTAGTGATGGCTTGTACGCGCATTCCGCGTTGTCCGAGGCACGCGCCAACGGCGTCGATGAGCGGGTTTTTGGAATGCACCGCGAGTTTGGTGCGCTCGCCAGGCTCACGCGCGATGGCTTTGATTTCGACATCGCCGCTGGCGATTTCGGGCACTTCGTGCGCCAGCAGGCGGGCGACCAGCATCGGTTCCGTGCGCGAGGCGATGACCTTCATGTCGCGCAGACGCGGCTCGCGCCCGCGCTCCGCTTGCGGAATCCTGACTTCCAGCACCAGCACCTTCAACGGCTGCCCAATCTCATAAGTGTCGCGCGGGCTTTGGTGCTTTTCGGGCAACACCACTTCGATGCGCCCATACGAAAGAAGCACTTTCGGTCCGATGAACCGCTCAATGCGCGCGGTAATCACATCGCCGACACTGGCGTTCAGCTCACGCAGGGCATGCTCGCGTTCCAACTCGCGTAGGCGTTGGGTCAGCACCTGAAACGCATTTTGCACGGCAATTCGTCCGAACTCCTCGATGGACGCCTCCATCTGGACTGTGTCGCCCACTTCCAACGCGGGGTTCAGCTTCTGTGCCTCTTCCAGCGCAATCTGCGTGCTTTCGTCGGTCACGACGCCAACCACTTCCTTCTCCACAAAAATCCGAAAACAGTTAGGTTTGTCTGGCGCGAACTTTGCATGCACTCGCGCGTTCTGAGGCAGGTGCATCTGCTTCCGATAAGCATTTGCAAATGCACTTTCCAGAGTCGCCAGCAGCTCGGGATAGGGAATCCCGCGCTCGCGCTCCAGCTGTTTCAACACCTCCACGATTTCGTTGCATAGCATCGTGCATTACCCCCTTTGGGGGCGTCTCGGCTCTTATAAAATAAGAGTGGGCGAAACCCCACTCTCTGCGCGTCCGTCGCCGCCCACCGAGAGTATACCCTATCGAGGTGGGGAATGTCGGCGTCGTCGGCTTGGAGTGACTACGGCTCCTGCTCAGTAGGGGGTAGTGGCGGCAGTGAGAACGGCTCCTCCCGCGCCAGTGCGAATGCGTAGCGGGCGAATCGGCTGTCCGATGTAAAGAACTCTATCAGGTAGCCCCTGACCCGTAGTTGCACCAGACGCCTGTCAGAAGCTTCCTGGAGTGCCTTATGCATGTCCCGAATTGCCCTTGTGCGTGTTGCTTCGGCGTCCTCGCCCGTTGCCGCGTATCCTACAAAGTAGCGGTCGTAGTACCCCTCTGGAGCGACCAGTACGGGGAAAGCCAACTCTGCGCAGCGTGTTAGCCGAACCAACGACTCGGCAGGAGGTGTTTTGAGTCGCGCTTCCAGTCGCTCAGGCGTCTCGTCGTCCAAAACATATACAACCAAGGAAGTCGTCAAGTTCTGCAAGGTGCTGGGGAGCGTGCGCTCCTGAGCGGGCATCGGCTCGCGGAACAGCCACTGCGCAGGTGGGAAATCAACGCGCAACGCCTCCAAGTAGCGTGTTTGCTGCGAACGGTTCAATCGGCTCCAGTGCAGTGGCTCGCCTGTTGCGAGCAGGCGTCGCTGCCCCTCGCTCAGCGACGCCAAAAAGCGCAACGCAGGCAAACAGTCAATCAGCGACTGTATAGGGAAACGCGTAAGGGGCATGTTGGCGTGGCTCTGACTCTGCATTAGGTAATCGACCTGCTGCTTGGACAATTTGCCTGCCAGCGCGACATAGTCCCACAGGTCGTCCGCGTTCTGCTCGGCTTTTCGTTCCAGCGGGCGCAGCCACGACTCAGGGATTTCGAATAGGCGCAGCTCCCAGTAGCGTTTGTGGCGCGCCATCAGATACCCCGCGTCGTCGATGCGCAGCCAGACGCGCTCGTGCAGGGGCTGTAGCAAGGCGCGCGGCGAGAGGTCGGGTTTCAGAATCGGCTCTAGGTGGGCAGTGCGGAACGCATCGCTCAGTACGGGACGGCGTGTCGCCCATGCCAGCCACTCCAGCGCGTCCGCTGAGGTGTACCGATAGCCCACCGATTGCCCAGCGAAGTACGGCTGCGGTTGGAACGCTGCGCGGTGCGGCGCAGGCGCGGGGCGTTCGGGCAACGCCGAGCGCAGCTTCGACTTGGGTGTTGCCCACATGTCCCAGTAGCGCCACAGCGACGAGTCGGTCTCGCGCAGGTTCCAAGGCAACAAAGTGCTGCTTGAGATGCTACGCACAGCCGAGAAAGGTTCAGACTCTGACCCTTGCACCACGTTACCATCAGAATCAAGAACTGCTATCTTCATCCGAGGAACGCTGAGCAGCCGATATTCAACTGTCCCGTGCAGCGGTAGCAGTTTGAGCCACATCCCCGCGAACTCAGGGTTGCTGGGAGAGACATTCCGCAGTATATGGCGCAATTCGCGCTCCGTGTATAGCGTGAGCGCAGTATGATCGCGTAGGAGATTTGGCAGTGGTACTTCAGGGAAGCGATACACGCCCTGCGCAGGCTGCGTGCTGAGACCAATCCACTGCCCATCAAGGACGGCGTGGAGTGCGCGGTCAGGCAGGGCGGCGAGGCAGACATATGCGTAAGCGTCAGAAGACCAGTAGCCGTAGCCCTCGTGGTATCGGATGGTTCCGTCGGGCGCGACGCTGTGGGCAGCGAAGGCAGTGAGCGGCTCCAACAGTTTGAGGCGCAACCGCTCGGTATCGTTCAGTTCCGCGTGGCGCGCCATCAGGCGTTCACGCTCCTGAATGCGCTCGTCAGCAGGCAGTTTCAGAATCTCGCGCACTTGGTGCCGCAGCTCACGCAGAGCGCTGAGCCGTGCCCTGCGCATCTGGTTCTGTGCACGCTCCTCTTCCAGACGCACGGGTTCGGGAACCCGCACGATGTAGCCGCCTTCCTCATGCGGGTGCCACTCATAGCGCATCAGACGCGTCAACTGGGTCAGCACCTCGTGGGCGGGGCGGTCTTCCACGAAGATGCAAACCTTTTCCTGCGCGATTGCATCTGTGCAGCGCAACGGCACGCCCACCTGACGACCTATCATGCGCAGAGCGTCGCGCAACGGCTCCAGCTTTAGCCAGACCGTGATGCACGTGTGCAACCGAGCGTCTTCCGAGAGAGCAGCAGGTTGCGCCGATGCGCCCATCAGCGCCAGCGTTGCCAACCACACACAGAGGTCAACCCGCCACATACGCTCACTGCAGGAGTGCTTCGAGAGACGGAAGCAAATTCCTGTTTCCATTTTGGTGCGAGCGCGCTGTCTGCCCTACTGGATTCCCAATCCCCATCGCGCCGTCGTGAGCGTTACCAAAGTCACAACGGCGATACAGAAAAGGTTCAACGCCAGTCCTGCGCGTGCCATCTCCTTGAGCTGGATTTCGCCTGAGGCGAACACAATCGCATTCGGTGGCGTGGCGACGGGTAGCATGAACGCAGCAGACGCGCCCACCGCCACTGGAATTGCCAGCAGGCGCGGGTCAAGTCCCATCCCGACGGCTGCGGCGCCCACAATCGGCAAAAAGGTCGCCGTAGTCGCCGTGTTCGAGGTCAGCTCCGTGAGGAAAATGATAAGCGCGGCAACACACAACACGATAAGCCAGACAGGCAAATCGCCCAGCCCGCTCACTGCTGAGCCTATTGCCTTTGCTAAGCCCGTACTCTCAAAAGCGTGCGCCAACGCCAGCCCACCGCCAAACAGGATCAACACGCCCCACGGAATACTCTCCGCCACACGCCAGTCCAGAATCGGCTTGTAGGGGCGGACACAAGCGGGCAGCACGAAAAGCGCCAGCGCTGCGCTCAACGCCACAAAAGCGTCGGAAAGACTTATCCCAAGCCATCGCCCCAACCACTCGCGTCCAATCCATCCGAGCACAGCATACCCGAACACCAGTGCGACTCCGCGCTCTGCCAAACTCCACCTCGAACGAGCATCTATCCGCTCCGAGAGCGAATCGCGGAGCGATCTGAAGTTAAGGTTTTTCGAGCAAAGCTGTACTTTGGTTAGCCAGAACCAGGTGAACGGCAACATCAGCCCCACGAACGGCAACCCAACGCTAAGCCAGTTGAGCATGTTGAGTGAGTATTGGTAGTTGTCGCGCAGGAATCCCGCGAGGAGCGCGTTCGGCGCTGTGCCAATCAGCGTGCCCACGCCCCCTATTGACGCTGCATAAGCGACACCCAGCAGCAGCGCAGCGGCGAAGCCGTGCGTTGCCTGCTTGCCACACGCCTGACGCACCCACTCGACCACCGACAACGCCACCGCGAACATCATCATCGTCGTAGAAGTGTTATTAATCCACATCGAGGTGAACGCCGTAGCTGCCATAAAGCCCCCAATCATCCCTCCAGGTGTTCGCCCCATCCACTTCACGATTCCCAACGCCATTCGCCTGTGTAGACCCGATTGTTGCATTCCCTGCGCAATCAGGAACCCTCCCAAGAACAGGAACACGATTGGGTCGGCGTAGCGCGCAGCGACTTGCTTCTCGTCACTAATCCCCGTCAGTGGCATCCACACCAATGGCAACAGCGCTGTCGCCGGAATGGGTATGCATTCCGAGAACCACCAAAGCGCCATCCAGAGGGTCATTCCCACCAAGCGCCACGCTTCGGGCGTCAGCGACTCAGGGTGCGGAACGAACAAGGGGACTACACCGAACGCAGGACCGAGTGCCAGCGCTGTCCAGCGTGCAGCAACCGAGGCAGAGCGTTCCATCGAGCGGATCGATTCAGCACTTCACGCCTCTACCCTGCTGCTTGCACGACCCACCACAGCCAGGGCGCGCTGAACAAGAAACTGTCGAACCGATCTAACACGCCCCCGTGCCCTGGCAGCACGCCCCCAAAATCCTTGACCCCGACAGAACGCTTGAGCGCAGACTCGAACAAGTCGCCCAACTGTCCAAGTATTCCCACCCCCACTCCCGCCGCGATTGCCCAACCGCTCGACAACCCAAGCCAGATGCCCCCTTGCCACCCAATCAGCGCACAAAATGCAAGGTTTGCGACAAAACCTTCAATGGTTTTAGTGGGGCTAATCGTGCGGGCGATTCGGTGTTTTCCGATGGCTTTTCCGACGAAGTACGCCGCCGAGTCGCCTGACCAGAGCATTGCGAAGAGCCAGAGCGTCCATAGCGTCCCCCGTTCCACCTGCTGCCCCCAGAGCAGTATCGGTGCGCTATCGTTGCGTAGTAGCGTCCCGAAGCTGAACAGCCATCCGATGTAGAGCATACCAAATATGCCATACCCGATGTTGGGGGCAGCTGCTTGCCGACCTGTGCGCCAAGCAACTCCTAACTCATACAGCATGGCGAGTGCTAACGCTGGCAGCAAGAACAAAACAAGGTTCAGTTCGGGGAACATCCAGAGCAGAAAAGGCAATCCCGCGCCTCCTATCAGCAGAAGTGGGTTAGGGCATGGTTTGGGAAACCAGTCGGCTTGAGCATAGGCGCGTTGATACTCCAGCATGCCAATAGCTGCCAGCAGGCTGAGCGCGAAAGCGAACAACCCTCCACCCGGCGCGAAGATGGCTGTTAGCATCAGCGGAATTCCAACCAGCGCCGTCAGGAGGCGGGCACGCAGCATCTTAGGCGGTCGCTTGCTCCTTCTCGACAGCGGTGGGCGCGGGCGTCGGCTGCCAGCGCACATAGAGCGTCAAGCCGTCCACGCGGTCAACCTGCACATACTCCCCCACCTCGATTGGCGGGTCTAACGCAATCGCGCGCCAGAGTGCGCCGTCCACAAAGATCGTGCCTTCGGGATCGAGTCGGGAGCGCACGCGCCCTACCATGCCCACCAGCCGCTCTTGCCCGCTCACTTTGCGGCGGAACTGCGCGCGAATGCCCGAATACGCGACGAACAGGAACGCCGCGCCCGTCAGAACCGTCATCGAGCCGATGAGCCAAAAACTCACACGGAATACTGGCGAGTCGGACTGGAACAGGATAATCGAGCCGATTATGAACGAGACCAGTGCGCCTGCGCTCAGCACACCGTGCGAAGTGGTGAATAGCTCCGCCACAAACAGCACGAACGCCAGCAAAATCAGCGCCACACCCAACGCGTTCACGGGCAGCACGGAACCCGCGTAGAGCGCAAGCAGCAGCGAAATCGCTCCAATGACGCCTGGCAAAGTGGCGCCAGGGTTCTGCAGCTCGCCTAAAATACCGTAAATCGCCAGCAGCATCAGAATATAAAACACATTCGGATGCGCAAGAAAGATGAGCAGCGATTCGCGCCAGTTCTTGGGGACTTCGCGCAGCGGTGCGTCTTTGGTGCGCAGCGTGACGGTTTGACCGCCTGCCACGCGCACCGTCCGACCGTCGATTTTGACCAACAAGTCCTGCGGACTGTTGGCGATAAGGTCAATCACTTTGTTTTGTAGCGCTTCGCGTTCCGTCACGGAGGTGGCTTCCGTGACGGCTTTCACGACCCACTCTTTGTTGCGCCCCCGCTGCTCGGCGATGGTCTTGGCGTATGCGATGGTGTCGTTCATCACCTTGCGTCGCATGTCTTTAGGGATGTCTTGCCCGCCTCCAGCGACGGGGGTCGCTGCGCCGATGTTAGTGCCCGGCGCCATCGCGGCGACATTCGCTGCAACGGTGATGAACACGCCTGCCGAACCCGCTCGCGAACCCGAAGGATACACGAACACAATCACAGGAATCGGGCTGTTGAGCAGCGTGCTGGTGATGTCGCG
>JANXCK010000202.1 GCA_025060055.1 Fimbriimonadales bacterium
CCCCCCCCCCCCCCCCCCCCCCCCCCCCCCCCCCCCCCCCCCGCCGCCCTCTTCCTCGCCGCCGCGGGGTTTCGCGATACTCTTCGGTGTGTGGTGTTGAGCCGTGTGCTGTTCGGATCTGGGGTGAGGAAGGTCAGGAGAGGGGAGGGGTGGTCGGTGGGGCGGCGTGGTGGGGAGGTGTGGTGTCGTGGTGGGGTGGGGGGGTGGGGGGGGGGGGGTGTTGGGGGGGGGGGGGGGGGGGGGGGGGTGGGTGTGTGGGGGGTGGTGGGTTTTTGGGGGGGGGGGGGGTGTGGGGGGGGGGTTTGGGGGGGGGGGTGGTGGTGTTGGGGTGTTGGGGTGGGGTGTGGGGGCGTTTTTGGGGTTAGGTGAAGGAGGTGAACTCAAGTGATGTACCCTTATCAGGAGGGGGCAAGGGGGTGAGGGTGGTGAAACGGGACGATTTAATCGTTGAGGCACTTATAACAGACTGTTTAAGAAATGGACAGCTGAAGCCGTTCCTTTGCAAACCAAGCCCGCCTGTGCGGGTTATTCAGCCGACCTCCGTCGACTCGTAGCCCGCGCAGGCGGAATTAGTTTGTGTGGGGGCGGCTTCAGCAACGGCTGGGGCGGCGGTTCCTCGCTGCTGAGATCGACCCGAAATACCACGAGATGATTCTCAACCGCTTGCGCACAGGCGCGATTCGCGACGAGTATCGGCTGATACGGCGCACGGTACGCCCAGAGGATTTGGCGTTGCAACCGACGCTTTGGAGCGAGTCGGCGGACGGCGTGGGGGTATAATCCTGATACGATGGTATCCCGTCGCTTTTCGCAGTGATGGGAACTGCGCACTGCGCCCCCGTAGCTCAAAGGACAGAGCAGCGGCCTTCTAAGCCGTTGGTTGTGGGTTCGAGTCCCGCCGGGGGCGCCAACTTCTGCACCGCTCAAACCGCTGGTATCCACACGCGCATCGGACAGGGGCGACGGTGATCCCACGCATAGTACGGAATCGCGCGGAACGGCTTGAGCGTGCGCTCGCGCAGCGGACGGTAAAGCGCATCGCCCCAGTTTTCGTCGGAGTCGAGCAGTTCCGCCGTGCCCTCCACTGCCACGACTCCACCCAACAGCTCTGGCTCCCACACACTGTGCAGCGGGTGGTCGCGCCGAATTGCAAGGTGCGTCAGCGGCGCGGGCTGGTCTAACTCCTCCAGACAGTAGACAATCGGTCCGCGCTGGAGGGCGACTTGCCACCGATCGGCTTCGACGCGCGGGTGCGCTTCCATCAGCACGGGCATCATCGGCAGGCGAAGCTCCAGCGTGTCGCCCGGTGCCCACTCGCGCTCCACCACGGCGTAACCCTTGTCGCGCTGGATAGGTGTCGGCATCCCTCCAACACGCAGCTCGGGGTCGCTGCACCATGCAGGCAGGCGCAACATCAGCTTGAACCGCAACGGCGCACCTTCCAGAACGCGTATGGCAATCGTCTCTTGCCACGGGTAGCCCGTGCGCACTTCCAGCGTCATAGGCTTGCCACCTATCTCTGTGCGCACGCGACTGCCCACATAAAGGTTCACATACAGCGCGTCGCTGCCCTGCGCGTACACATAGTCGCCCAGCGCAGCCACCAGACGCGCGATGTTCGGCGGGCAGCAGGCGCAGCCGTACCATCCCTTGCGGTGATGTGTGCCGTCGCTCTCCAGCGGGTTCACATAGAAGAACCGCTTGCCATCCAGCGACACGCCCGCCAGTGCGCCGTTGTAAAGGGCGCGCTCCAGCGCGTCGTAGAACCGCGCCTCGCCCAGCAGCAGCCCCAGCCGATGCGCCCAGAAAATGAGCGCAATCGACGCGCAGGTCTCCTGATACGCCGTGCGGTTGGGCAGCTCGTAATCGGCAGTGAAGCCCTCGTGTTTCGGCTCGTTGCCAATCCCGCCCGTGATATACGAACGCTTGCTGACGGTGTTGTCCCACACGCGCAGCAGCATCTGCAGCAGGCGCTCGCGCAGGCGGGCGTCGTCTGTATACGCTGCAAGGTCGGTCGCGCCTGCGAACAAATACGCTGCACGCACTGCGTGCCCCACAATCTCGCGATGTTCCAGCAGCGGCAGGTTGTCCTGCCAGATGGAGCCGTCATACTGCTCTAAGGGGATGTTGTGTTCCTGCGCAAAGATTTTTTTGCCCCGATTGAGCAGGAAAAACGCGGCGAGTTGGGCGTAGCGTGCCTCGCCCGTCGCATCCGAGAGCCGAAACAGCGCAAGTTCAATCTCAGGGTGTCCGCAGTAGCCTAACCGCTTGCCCTCACCGAACACCGAATCGATGTAATCCGCGAAGCGGCGCGCGATGTTCAGCAGGCGCGTGCTGCCCGTTGCCTGAAAGTGGGCAACTGCCGCCTCGATCAGATGCCCTGCGCAGTACAGTTCGTGCCAGTCGCGCAGGTTGCTCCAGCGTTTGTCGGGCGCAACCACCTGAAAGTAGCTGTTCAAGTAGCCGTCAGGCTGCTGCGCACGCTCCAAAATCTCGATAACCTCGTCCACTTTGGCGCGAATCGGGTCATCGGGGTACTGGCGCAGCACATAGGCAGCGGCTTCAAGTGCTTTGTAGAGGTCGGAATCCATGTACACAGGACCTTGGTAGCCTTCGCGTTTGCCTTCGGCGGCGAGGCGCAGGTTCGGGATGTTGCCCGCCCGCTCCAGCTCCTCAAACAGATGGGGTAGCGTTGCCGTGCGGTTCGTGTGCTGGCGCTTCGACCAGAACGCGTCGTCGATGTCGACCTGTGCGAACGAGATAGGGCGTAGCCGTTTCATCGGGAACACGATACCCTACAGGTACAGGGTACGGATGGATGCCGTCGCCAGAGTGCCGCCATCGCGCAGGGACACAGCACGCACGCGGGCGATGTCCTGCGCAGGGCGGCGTGTGCGCGGCACATACACGGCAACCGCAATCACAACGCCACCGTTCGGGGCGACCGTCGGGGTCGTGGCGGGGCGCGGCTCGGTCTGCCATCGGTTGCCGTCAATCAGAATCGCGTACTGCTGCGGATAGCGACTGAGGTTGCGCACGAGCAACCGATGCTCCACGACGCGCGGGGCGACGACAGAGCGCGTGAGCGCATCGGGTTGGATGAGCACGCCCGATTCGGCAGTGATTTGGAGCAACGAATCGCGCTGTACACCCTCGCCCCAGACCCAGTCCCACGCCCTCAGGTCGTTGCGCAAATACAGCTCGAAAAACGCCGTGAGCAGGCGTCGGGTTATCTGCAGTTGGGTGGCGCGGGGCAGTGAACCGCTGTCGCAGCCAAATACCGAAGTGTCTTGGAACCCGCAGTGCCATCCGCCCTGAATCACGGGCAGCAGCTTCGGCGCGAACCCCGCGTTGTACATCCGTAAGCCGTTGCTGTTCAGCGGCGTGATAGTGTCCGCACTGCCCGAAATCAGGCTGTGGGGCACGGTTACATTCGCTGACGCCTGAATGGCGGATGGGTTCGTCTCCGCAGCTGCCAAGTTCGCCACGGCTCGGATACGCGAATCGGCTGCCGCTGCCAAAATGCTCGCACCGCCCCCCATCGAGTGCCCTGAAATCCCAAATCGCGCAACGCTCACCTGCCCAAACAGCGTCGAGGCGGGATCGGCGTTCTGCTGCTCCAAGTAGGTAAGGCAGTGGCGCATGTCTTCCGAGTAGGTACGGTGGTTCGGGAACAGTTCCAACCCCGATTCGGTGGCAATCACGAAGTAGCCCCAGCTGGCAAGGTGTTCCAGAATCGAGCGGTAGCGCTCAGGCGGCTGCAGGAAGCCGTGCCCAAACGACACGGCAGGGTAGGGCGCACCGCTGCCGTCGTAGGGTGTGTTGTCGCCTGTAGCGGTCGCAGGGTAGTAAAGCTGGGCAGTGAAAGTGGTATTGTTCGGTCGGCGTACTGTCACGCGGCGCCGCCCCGCGCGATACGAACCTGGCGCTGCGTAGTCGAGTTGCATCGTCTCAGCTCCTTTCGGGCGAATTATACCGCTCTTGGAGCGCCTGGTACACGCTGGCTAAGGTGTTCTCCAGCTCTTTCTGAGTGGCTGTCAGGGTCAAGTCGGCACGAGTGCGCTCCAACACAGCGCGGAGCGCGTCGCAGGCGCGTCGCAGCCCGCCCGTGACGGCATCGGGATAATCGAAAGTCACCAGTTCGTCGTAGATTTCGTCCATCACGCTGAGCAGGGTCTCAGCGTGGGCAAGTTCGCCCGAGCGCAGCAAGTCCAGCACATAGCGACGGCACTCGGAGGCAGCCTCAGCAACACCGTTCAGATACGCCTCGATGTCCACGCCGAGTTCGTCTGGCTCAGGAAGCGCGTCGCCCAGCACAATCGCATACAGCGTCTCGCCCTCCACATACTCTTTTTCGGCGTCGTGCAGGAAGCCCGCGTGGTAGATGCTGGGGAACGGACGCAGCAGCTCGCGGGCGTGGCTGATTTCGCGATGAGCTTCGGTCAGCAGGGCACGGCAGGTGTCGAACTCACGACGGTGCAAGCTGCGGATGGCACGGGCACAGAGTTGAGTTGCCCTGCGACATGCCTGCAAGCCCGCCTCACGCGCTTGATAACGCGCCTCCATCTGCTGGCGGAGCTGCTCGGCAATCTCGCTCCAGTGGTTCATAGCACGATTATACCTGTCGCTATTGCAGAGCGTGTGTCAGAGGCAGCTGCGCTCTAAATAGTCTAAGCCGATGGACATCGCTACGGCGCAACAGGCACAAACCGCCCTGCCTCGTAGCCCAGCAAGGCGTGCCGACGAATCAGCGAGTGATGCACTACGACTTTGTCGCGTAGCACTATCGGCTCATCGCCCTGCACAACAGGCGTGCCTTCAGGCAAGAGGAAAATGTCGTGTGCGCTGGAAAGCGTCGCCACGCCGTTGGCGTAGTTCACGCGCACATCCGCACGCAGGCGCATCGTGAAGCGGCTTGCGACATAGATTGGCTGGTGGGCGCGTTCTGGAATCAAAAGCGCAATCGCTTCGGGCAGCCCTGCTCGCCAGATGTACGCGCCGTGAAAGTGGTCGGGAATGCTCAGAATCAGCAGTGGCTGGTGGGCAGGCGCATCGCGGAGCGAGCGGATACTGCGACGCACTGTTTCGCCAGCGACGCGCCACGCATCTGCCTGGCGCAGAGTGCCCGCGTAGTAGGCGAGCAGAAGTATCACCGTGCCTGTGAAAGCCATCGGACGCGCCTGCACAAAGCGTCCAAGCAGCGCACCAACGCCCACCACCGCGAACGCCGACGCCAGATACGAGTAGCGACTGTTCAGAAAATAGAGCGGCGACGGCTTGAAAATCAGCACAGGCAGCAGCGCGAGCAGCACGCACGCACTCAGTAGCCGCCAGTCCATCTGAAGTGGCTTGCCCTGCACGCGCCTGCGTGCAGCAAGAACCAGCAGCGCAATCCCAAGCCCCCACGCGCCCCACAGGAGCGTGTCCCACCCATCACGCCCCAAGCCGTACAAAATCGCAGGCATGCCCATCTGGAAGAGGTACGCCCCTGCGTACACGCCAAGCCACCATGGGCGTTGGAGCGTCGTCCACGCGTCGGGATACGCGCCTAACCCGCCCACTGCGAGCGTGCGCATCGCTACATACAGCAGCAACACCCCGAAAAACGGAGCAGCCAGCCGACCAGCCCCACGCGCCCCCAGAAAGCGCAGCCAGAGCCACACGATGAACGGGAAACTCAGCAGCGACTCTTTGCAAAACAGCCCGCCCACGAAGCAGAACAACGCGCCGAAGTAGCTCAGTGGACGGCGCTGTTGCAGGAACCGCTCCAAGAGCAGCAGTGTGCCGAGCGCACCTGCCGTTGCGACCATATCCGCCCGCGCCGCGAACCACGCCACTGCCTCCACATTCGCAGGCAGCCCTGTGAACATCAGTGCGCCCCACAAGGCGGCATACTCGGCGTCTCGCCGCTCCCATCCCCAGCGTTGCAGCAGTCGGCAAGCGAACAAGTAGACCAAGATAGCGCACGCCAAGTGCCACGCCAGATTGACCAGATGCGAAAGGAGCGGATTGAGACCCCACAGGATGTAGTCGGCATAATACTGGAGCGAGATGAGGGGTCGGAAGAAGCGTGTGGGTGGCTGGCTGGCGAAGCCGAATGCGCCGCCTTGTTGCAGGCAGGTGAAGATGAAGTGATCGTCGGCGACGAACGGCGCGCCCACGCGTGGCAGGTAAGCGGTCGAGCCGACGAGCAGAATCCACAGCGTGTGGCTTGAACGCATTCGTCTGGCTTACTCGCTCGCACTCATCGGAAAGCGCAGCAGCGCGCTGACACCCTGGATTGCCGCCCGCGCCTCGCCATGCACAGTCTCCACCTGAGCGCCCTGCTCCAACGCTCGCTCCAGCACTGTATCGACAACATCGGGCACCTGCCACACGGCGACTGTGCCTTCGGGTGCGTCGTCGGGGCTAAGTCCCACCGTCCCAGAGGGGTAGAACACCATTCCCGCCTGCGTGAACTCGGTATCGTAGAGCAGCACGCGCACATTCGCCCACTGCAGGGCGCGCAGCACGGCAGGCAGCCCGATTGCCTTCATCGCGGGCGTGGTCTCGTGCAGTTCCTGCAGCAGTTGTGCCTCCTGCTCCCGATCCAGTTCCTGCAGGCGATCCAGCACGCGCTCATAAAGCTGATTGATGGGCATCTTGTCGTGGGCTTGGATTCTGCCTGCGTAGGTGCGACGCACATAGTCGTGCAGATAGCTGGGGAAGGCGCTGGCTAACTCGTCGGGGGCGGCGATGATAAGGCGGTCGAACGGGTGAGTGCGGCGCAGTTCGTGCAGCGTCTCGGCGATTTTGCGCAGGTGCTGCTGCTGCTCGTGTAGCTTCAGCATCTGCACGTTGCGCTCGCCCATCCCGTGCTGCGCCGTGATTCCGCTCGGCGTGCGCACGCCATGCATGCCTGGCGGCAGCATTTCGCGGTCCCTGATAAAGCTGAACGCATCCAACGGCTGAATGCCGCGCGTGTCGATTTGGTAGAAGTAGGCGTCGCGATGGTCGAACAGGGCTATCAGATTCACGCCGAAATCTGCCTCCACGGCGAACAGGCGGCGCACATACGGCGTCTGGTCTACGACCAGAGTCGTGCGCTCCACATAGGGCAGCAGCGCGGTTTGGAACAGCCCTTCGCCAGAGCAGGCAAACGCCGCCAGTCCCCGCACGGGTAGCGAGTTCACGCCCAGCAGGTTCGACGGCTCCTCCACGAAGTCTTCCAGTTTGCGGAAGTCTTCGCGAATCGACGCGCGTGCCTCCGCCGAGATAGGCTGGTCGTCCAGCCAGTGGCTGAGCTGGTTGATTAGCGTTTTGAGCCGAATGCGGTATTTAGGCGGGCGCGTGGCACGCTCTTCGGGCGGTATGCTCAAATACAGCGTCGTCGTCAGATACTTCTCCGACTTGAAGTTTTTCAGCGTTTCCAGCAGGTTCCGCATCGTTGTCCTCCGTTGCGT
>JANXCK010000004.1 GCA_025060055.1 Fimbriimonadales bacterium
ACGAGCTTTTCAAACACCAGTTGCGAGACCGACTGCGCGTTCACCGACTTGTCGCCCAGCGAGCGCGCGGCGTTCAGAATTGCGTCCACTTCGGGCTGAACCTTGATGTAGAACTCGGCTTTCACATCCACGCGCAGGTTATCGCGGGTAATCAGCGCGTCGGGTCCCTTGCGCTCCACTTCGAGCTTCATGGTTTCCAGCGACACGGGCACGAGCGTGTGCAGGTACGGGAACACCAGTGCGCCGCTGTCCAGCACGACTCGTCGTCCCCCAAAGCCCGTGCGCACATATGCCATGTTCGCCGACGGGCGCACATAGAACTTGGAGATCATCAGAAAGGTGAACCCGACGACCAGCAGCACAGCGCCGACGGCGGCGGAGACAATTTGCTGGATGGCGCCCCAGCCTGGCAGGAATGCGCCACCGAACCCCGCCAGCAGCATCAGCATCAAGCCAATCAGAATGAACCAGGTGTGCATCGTTGTACCTCCTTAGTGTCCCCCGATGTGTTGGGTTTGTTGGGCTGAGGAGTGTACCGCAGCCTGTTCGTCAGGCAGTTCCAGCGGGTTGCGCTCCACCCAGTAGAGGTGGGCGTGTTCATCGTAGCGGGCGACGAGGATGGGCGTATCTGCGGGAATAGTGGGTTCGCCCGGCGCAGCGCGGCACACAATTCGGTGCAGGTTGCCGTAGCGGTCGCGCACATGGGCGACGCCGCCCTCGTTGGTGATTTCGTACACGGCGCGCCCTGTCGCCCCAACCAACCCGTACTTGTCCACAATCGGCGGGGCTTCCTCGCGCAGGATGCGCCGTATCGTTAGCCCTGCTGTGCGCCCAATCAGCGCCATCGAGACCAGCGCGACCAGCCCCGACAGCGGCACATACAGCGCAGGAACTTTCAGTATCGGTCCGAAAATCCCGTTGCCAATCAGCCCCACAGCGCCCCAAATCATCATCAGCAGCGGCAACGCCATCGAAATGGGCAGCCCTATGCCAATGCCGAACAGGTTCAGGATTTTGAGCCAGAGCGGTTTTTCGGCGTCGGCATCGTGGTCGTGACTGTGAGGCATTTTCGCAGGCGCATGGTCGCTGTGGTCGGCGTCGGCGTGGTCAGCCTGTGCGTCGTGATGCAGCGCATCGGCATGTTCCGCGTGCGCGTGATCGGCGTGCCCGTGATCGGCGTGGGCGTGGTCGGCGTGTCCGTCCCCGTGGTCGCTGCTTAGGTCAATCAGTCCCGACAGCGCCAGTCCGAGCAGCAGTAGTCCCCCCACTGCCAGCGGCAGGGCGAAGATGAAGTTCCACCACTCCAGAAGCGTCGTCAGCGACATCCCCGTCTCCCACTCAATTATACTGCATGGAGCGGTTAAGTTGCAGCAGAGATCTCAGGGACCGCTCAAGAAGTCCCAGTGTGTCGCGTCGGCGTTGCGCCAACGCGCATAGCTTGAGCATCCCGCCTAAGCACACAGTGGCTCGGACAGTCTTTTCCAAGCAAGGGCGCGAGCAGTCTTGTCCAAGCAAGGGCACGGACACGACGGTCTGTGCAGCGCTGCACGGGCTGGAAGCCCCCGCCACACAGGGGCGTTAGCGAGACGCCGATGCAACCACAGCCTGCCTGCATTCCTAAACAGTCTCCCAAAGCGTGTACTGCAAGTCGCTTTTGAAGTTTTCTTGACTTGTGAGCCTGTAGCGCCTCGCCCCCGCGACTAATACCGATCGCCGTTTCAGACGCCGTACCGCTCTCACCCTCTTGCCCCCTCTCCCACCGCGTGGGAAGGGGGGGAACTTAGCTCCCCTCTCGCGCGTCGCGGGAGAGGGGCTGGGGGTGAGGGCATTGTGGTACTTGAAACGGTGATTGGTATCAAGTCGCCCCCATACAAACAAAACCCCGCCGACGCGGGGTTTCTCACACCAATCGCGGTCTTATGTAGCGGAATATCCGATACGGCTGAAGCTGTTCCTTGTCAGACCAAGCCCGCCTGCGCAGGCTAAAGAGCCGACGGCGGTCGGTTTCGTCTGCAGAGCAACGGCTTGAGCCGTGCAGGGCGAGGCGTCATCTGAAGCCCCGATGAGCATGTGCCCCCAGTTTGAAATCGTCCCCTTTCTGCAGGGCGGGTTGGGAACCAGCCCCTACCCAAAACGCCCTGTAGGGGCGCGTCCCCGACGCGCTCAAAACGAGACGATTTCACCTGTGAGGCACTTATTAGCCCTGCGCAGGCAGGGCTTCGTTTGTATGCGAGCGAGTTCACTCGCAAAGGATTCTTGAGGTGTTACCTCCCCACACGCTTTGAGCGGTTAGTCAGGAACATGTATCGAAGCCATCCCCTGACATGCCATAATACACGGGGCTGAGCCAGCCCTTCGCCCCCAACGGCGCGGGCACGCACCGACGCCGCCGTCATCTACATCATCACAACAGGAGGCGATTATGAAGCGAGTGTACCTTTTTGAGGAAGGCAACGCAGACATGCGCGACTTACTTGGCGGCAAGGGGGCGAACCTCGCCGAGATGACTAATATCGGACTGCCCGTGCCGCCCGGATTCACAATCACTACCGATGTGTGCCGCGGTTACCTAAAACGCATGCGCCTGCCTGACGGCTTGATGCAGGAAGTGCGCGAAAAGATGCAGGTTGTGGAGGGGCGTGTGGGCAAAAAGTTCGGCGACCCAAGCAACCCGCTGCTGGTCTCCGTGCGCTCTGGGGCGAAGTTCTCGATGCCTGGGATGATGGACACGATTTTGAATCTCGGCTTGAACGACGCCACTGCCGAAGGGATGATAAGGCTCACCCGCAACCCCCGCTTCGTGTACGACGCCTATCGCCGCTTTATCATGATGTTCAGTGATGTGGTGATGGACATCCCCAAGCGCCTGTTCGAGGAGCGGTTCGACGCGCTCAAGCACCGTCTGGGCGTGAAACAGGATACCGAAGTGCCCGCCGACGCGCTGAAAGAGCTGGTGTGCGAGTTCAAGCAGCTCGTGCGCGAGTACGGCAAAGAGTTCCCCGAAGCCCCCTACCAGCAGCTGGAGATGGCGATTGAGGCGGTGTTCCGCTCGTGGAACAACGAGCGCGCCGTGATTTACCGCGAGCGCGAGAAAATCGCGCACGATTTGGGCACGGCGTGCAATGTGCAGGCGATGGTGTTCGGCAACATGGGCGACGATTCGGGCACAGGCGTGGCATTCACGCGCAACCCCGCCACAGGCGCACGCGAACTGTACGGCGAGTTCTTGCCGAACGCGCAGGGCGAAGATGTCGTGGCGGGCGTGCGCACCCCGCTGCCCTTGAGCGCGCTGCACGAACGCATGCCCGAAGTGTACCAGCAGTTCCTCGAAATCGCCGAGCGACTGGAGCGACACTACCGTGACATGATGGATCTGGAGTTTACGGTGGAGCGCGGGCGACTGTGGATGCTGCAGTGTCGCGTGGGCAAGCGCACGGGACGCGCCGCCGTGAAAATCGCCGTGGACATGGCACAGGAAGGGCTGATTGGACGCGACGAAGCCATCCTGCGCGTGCAGCCCAGCCACTTAGATCAGTTGCTACATCCACATCTGGACGAGCGCGCGCTCGCCACAGGCGAGTATCCCCTGCTGGCGCAAGGACTCGGCGCATCGCCCGGCGCCGCCAGCGGACGCGCTGTGTTCGACTCCAAACGCGCGATGGAGCTGGGCAGACGCGAGCCTGTGATTTTGGTGCGCCCCGAAACGAACCCCGACGATGTAGGCGGGATGCTGGCGTCGAAGGGCATTCTGACGGCGAGGGGGGGATACACGAGCCACGCAGCCGTCGTCGCCCGCGGTTTCGGCATTCCGTGCGTGGCGGGCTGCGAGGCAATTAGCGTGGACGAATACGAGAACCTGTTCACTGTCGAGGTCAATGGTGCGACGCTCACCGTGCATGAAGGTGATTACATCAGCATCGACGGCAGCACGGGCAAGGTGTACAAAGGCGCCGTGCCCACAGTGGAGCCAGAACTCAGTCCCGAGCTGCACATGCTGCTCAAGTGGGCAGACGGGTTCCGTCGCCTGCGTATACGCGCTAACGCCGACAACCCGCACGACGCCGCCAAAGCCCTCGAGTTCGGCGCGCAAGGAATCGGCTTAGCCCGCACCGAGCATATGTTCTTCGGTGAGCAACGCCTGCCCATCATGCAGGAGATGATCCTCGCCAAGACCGAGAAAGAGCGGCGCGACGCGCTGAGCCGCCTGCTGCCCTTCCAGCGTCAGGACTTTTTTGAGATTTTCGAGGTGATGCGCGGGCTGCCCGTGACGATTCGCCTGATTGACCCGCCCTTGCACGAGTTCCTGCCACGCTATGAAGACCTGATTCGCGAGGTGGCGCAACTGGAGATTACCACGCCCGACTCGACAGAGCTGGCGGAGAAGCGACGGCTGCTGCAGCGCGTGGAGGAGCTGCACGAGGCAAACCCCATGCTCGGCTTGCGCGGTGTGCGCCTGTCGCTGCTGTACCCTGAAATCGTGGAGATGCAAGTCACGGCGATTCTGGAGGCAGCCGCAGAAGCCCAGCGACGCGGCTACGACCCCCACGTGGAGATTATGATTCCGCTGGTGGGGCATGTGAACGAACTCAAGCTCGCTCGTGAGTATTTGGAGCGCGTCGCTAAAGAGGTGATGGAGCGCGAGGGCGTGCGCGTGGACTACAAGTTCGGCACGATGATCGAAATCCCGCGCGCGGCGCTGACCGCCGACGAAATCGCACAGTACGCGCAGTTCTTCTCGTTCGGCACGAACGACCTCACGCAGACCACCTTCGGCTATAGCCGCGACGATGCGGAGGGCAAGTTCCTCGCGTATTATGTGGAGCATAAAATCCTGCCTGAGAACCCGTTCGTCACGCTGGATCGCGACGGCGTGGGCAAATTGATACGGATGGCGTTCGACTTAGGCAGGGCGGTACGCCCCGATTTGAAGGTGGGCATCTGCGGCGAGCATGGTGGCGACCCCGACTCGATCGCCTTTTGCCACGAGATCGGGCTGGACTATGTGAGCTGCTCGCCGTTCCGCGTGCCGATTGCGCGTTTGGCAGCAGCGCAAGCAGCGCTGCGCAAGCGCGTGCAGATTGCTGTCGACAAGTGAAGGTATACTCCCCCACTGCATGAAAGCCGTTGTGCAGTACGCGCTGGAGCCGTGCAGCGTGGAGCTGCGCGAGATTGCCGAGCCGACACCCCGTGCGGGTGAGGTGATTGTGCGCGTGCGCGCAGTCGGCGTGTGCGGCTCCGACCTGCACCAGTATCACGGCACTCAGTCGTGGCGGGTGAATACGCCCGTTGTGCTGGGGCACGAGTTTGCGGGCGTCATCGAGGCGGCGGGCGAGGGTGTGCAAGGCTGGCAAGTGGGCGATCGAGTGGCGTGTGAAACCGCAGCGGTGATTTGCGAGAGCTGCGCCTACTGCCGCACAGGGCGATACCACCTGTGCCCGCATCGACTCGGCTTCGGCTACGGCGTCAACGGCGGGATGACCCGCTATGTGCGCGTGCCCGCCCGAGCCTTGCACCGCCTGCCCACGAACCTCAGCTTCGAAGACGCCGCGATGACCGAGCCTTGCTGCGTTGCTGCGCACGCCGTGATCGAATGCTCGCATCTTAAACCTGGCGACCTCGTTGTGGTGTTCGGCAGCGGACCGATTGGGCTGCTCTGCCTGCAGATGGCGAAGCTGTTCAGCCCGCGCAAGGCGATTCTGGTGGGACTGCGCACCGATGGCGAACGCCTGCGCATTGCAGAGGCGGTCGGGGCAGACCAGATTCTGTGCGCCGACACCGACGATGTTGAGGGGATTGTGCGGCGCGAAGGCGACGGACTGGGCGCAGACTTGGTGATCGACGCTGTAGGCAGCTCAGCCGTGCTGGAGCCGTGCCTGCGAGTGGCGCGCCCCGACGGGCAAATCACCAAAGTCGGCTGGGGTCCCGAACCGCTGGGGTTTAGTTTAGACCCGCTGGTGGGCAAGAACCTTCGGCTGCAGGGGAGCTTCAGCCACAGCTGGGCGACTTGGGAGCGCGTGCTGACACTGATGAGCGCGGGCAAGCTGTGCCTCGCGCCGATGCGGCGCACCTTCCCCTTAGAGGAATGGCGCACAGCATTTCACGCGATGGAGCAGCGCGCGACAGCAAAAAGCATGCTGATTCCTGACTGATGGCACGCAAGATACACTACGACTACGAGCGCGTGCAACCGCACTGGCTGACGCGCTTGATTCTGCAGGGCAGCTGGGGGCGCACGCTGCGCTGGTTGTTGCTTGTGGTGCTGGCAGCAGTGGCGCAGGGCGTGTGGGCGCCAAGCCTGCGCATCGGGATCGCACTGCCCGACTTCCCCCTCCTCGTGCTGGCATGCCTTGCCCTGACAACGAACCCCAATACCGCTGCATGGGCAGGATTTCTGACGGGGCTGCTCCACGCCAGCATGCTCAATCAGACCGTCGGTAGCCTGATTGTCAGTCGCACGCTTGCTGCGACTGCCGTCGCCTACCTGCCGATGGTGCTTGCGAAGCGACACGGGTTGAGCATCGTGCCCGCTGTGGTGCTGCTGACACTGTTGGCGCAGGGTATCCTGTATCTCGCAGCGCCACGCGGCGACGCCTTCTGGCAGGCGACACTGGCGGGTATGGTGTATAATATAGCGTTGGCGATACCTGCCTACTGGCTTGTTCGGCGGATTGTGCCACCTGAGCCAGATGACGATTCGATTTTGTGGAACTCCCAACGATGAGGTACGGTATCGAGATTAGGAGGCATCACTGCAATGGCGCAGACGATACTTGAACGCGAACGCCACACTGAAGAGCGTAGCGCATATGCAATTGCTATTCGCCAGCTGGAAGCAGCGGCGCATTATTTGAATCTCGACCGAAGCTTGCTGGAAATCCTCAAGCATCCTCGACGGGAACTCACAGTGAACTTCCCTGTCAAGATGGACGACGGCTCTATCCGTGTGTTCACAGGCTATCGTGTCCACCACAACCCCGCGCGCGGTCCTGCGAAAGGCGGTATCCGCTACCACCCTGAGGTCACCTTAGACGAGACACGCGCGCTGGCGATGTGGATGACCTGGAAATGCGCCGTCGTCAACATTCCCTACAGCGGCGCCAAAGGCGGCGTCGTGTGCGACCCCAAACGCCTCTCCGTACACGAACTGGAGAACCTAACCCGACGCTACATCACGGAGATTTCGATAATGATAGGTCCCGAGTCGGACATTCCCGCGCCCGATGTCGGCACGAACCCGCAGGTAATGGCGTGGATTATGGACACCTACTCGATGCATAAGGGCTATACCGTGCCTGCGGTGGTGACGGGCAAGCCGATTGCGATTGGCGGTTCCGAGGGGCGGCTGGAGGCAACGGGGCGCGGCGTGACGGTGATGGCACACGAGGCGATACAGCGTCTGGGCGGGCAGTTAGAAGGCGCGTCGGTTGTGATACAAGGCTTCGGGAACGTCGGCTCCGCCACCGCAAAACTGATGCACCAAGCAGGCGCAAAGGTCGTCGCCATCTCCGATGTGCGCGGGGGCATCTACAACCCCAATGGGCTGAACATCCCTGCCCTACTGCACTGCGCGGGGCGCGACGGCTGCATCCAAGCCTACCGCGACGCCGAACTGATTACCAACGAAGAACTCTTGGAACTGCCATGCGACATCCTCGTGCCTGCTGCGCTGCACGGCGTCATCACAGGGCACAACGCAGAGCGCATCAAAGCGCGTGTCATCGTCGAAGCCGCGAACGGTCCCGTGACCCCCGACGCCGACGAGATTCTGGATGACAAGGGCGTGCTGGTCGTGCCCGACATCTTGGCGAACGCTGGCGGCGTGATTGTCTCTTACTTCGAGTGGGTGCAGGACTTGCAAGCCTTCTTCTGGGAAGAGGAGGAAGTGAACCGCAAACTGGAGAAGGCGATGCGCCGCAGCTTCGAGCATGTCGTGCAGACCGCCGAGCAGAACAAGGTCAACTTGCGCATGGGCGCGTACATCATCGGCGTCAAACGCGTGGCAGAGGCAACCACAATTCGGGGAATCTACCCGTAAGTCCCAGGGCGTGTACGAAAATCGCGCTCAATCTAATGGCTGAAGCTGTATACCCTCGCTCTGAAGCGGTACGATGGGGTCCACGCCATCGACGGCGCAACACTGTCGTACCTGAACAGCGTTGCGTGTTCGGGAACTGTTCGAAAAGCCCCAGTGCGTAGCGTTGGCGTCCTCGCCTACGCGCGCGGCTTGGACAGTCGTGTCCGAGCAGGCGTTGCGTCGATTTCCCCGCCGACGATGCGTGGTTTGGGCGCCTCGCCCAAGCAGAGCATGGCTTGGACGATCTCGTTCAAGCCACCTTGTACGGACAGGACTGTCCGTGCCACGCTTGCACGGGCAAGATGCCCGTGCCACAGGCGCATCGGCATACGGGCACGCTTTAGGTACAATTCGTTCGCTATGAATCAGGCGTTGATACGCAACTTCTGCATCATCGCGCATGTGGATCACGGCAAATCCACCTTAGCCGACCGCTTGCTGGAGTTCACGGGTGCAATTCAGAAAGGCACGCCCGTAGAGCAGGTACTGGACACGATGGACTTGGAGCGCGAGCGCGGCATCACGATTAAGATGACCGCTGTGCGACTGCACTACACTGCCAAAGACGGCAACACTTACCAGCTCAACCTCATCGATACGCCCGGACATGTGGACTTCACTTATGAGGTGTCGCGCAGTCTGGCTGCGTGCGAGGGCGCGATTTTGGTAGTGGACGCCGTGCAGGGCGTCGAGGCGCAGACAATCGCGAACACCAACCTTGCCTACAATCAGGGGCTGACGATTGTGCCTGTCATCAACAAAATTGACCTGCCCGCTGCCGAGCCAGAGCGCGTGCAAGAAGAGATGGAACACGCGCTGCTGATTGACCCCAGCGAGGTGATTCTCGCCAGCGCAAAAGAGGGTATCGGCATCGAGGCGATTCTGGACGCGATTGTGGAGCGCGTGCCACCCCCGCAAGGCAGTCCAGATGCGCCTTTGCGCGCCCTTGTGTACGACTCGCACTACGACCCCTATGTCGGCGTGGTGGCGTATGTGCGTGTGGTGGACGGCAGCGTGAAGCCCGGCGACAAGATTATGTTCATGGCAAACGGCAAGACATTCGAGGTGGCTCAGGTGGGCTACTTCACGCCGAATCTTTGCCCCGCGCATGCGCTGCATACGGGCGAGGTAGGCTACATCACGGCATCGATCAAGTCGGTCAAGGACGCGCAGGTGGGCGATACGATTACCTCTGCCGAGAAGCCCGCGCACGAGCCGCTGCCCGGCTTTCGCAAGGTGAAGCCGATGGTGTTTTGCGGGCTGTACCCTGTAGAGGGCGACAAGTACGCCGACCTGCGCGATGCCTTAGAGAAGCTGAGCCTGAACGATGCAGCGATTAGCTTCGAGCCTGAAAGCAGCGCGGCGCTGGGCTTTGGCTTCCGCTGCGGCTTTCTGGGACTGCTGCACATGGAAATCGTGCAAGAACGCTTGGAGCGCGAGTTCGGACTGGAGCTGATTGCAACCGCGCCCAGCGTCGCCTACCGCGTGCTTACCGAAGACGGCGAGGTGCTGGAAATCGATAACCCCACGCGCTGGCCCAATCCAGGCAAAATCGAGCGCGTGGAGGAGCCCATCGTGAGCGCAACGGTGATGGTTCCGAACGACTATGTGGGCGCAGTGATGGATCTGTGCATGAATCGGCGGGGTGAGTTTGTGCGGATGGAGTATCCCACGCCCCAGCGGGCAATCCTCTACTACCGCTTGCCCCTGAGCGAAATCTTGCTCGACTTCTACGATCAGCTCAAAAGTCGCACGCGCGGCTACGCCTCTTTCGACTACGAACCCGCAGGCTACCGCGCAGCGGATATGGTGAAAATCGACATTCTCATCAACGGCGACCCCGTAGACGCGCTGAGCTTCATCGCACCTCGCGAGCGTGCTTACCCGCGTGCCCGCGCGCTGGTGGAGAAGCTCAGGGAAGTCGTGCCGCGCCAACAGTTCGAAGTGCGTATCCAAGCGGCGATTGGCGCACGCGTCATCGCCTCCGAGACGATTAAACCGTTTCGCAAAAATGTGATTGCTAAATGCTACGGCGGCGACATTACGCGCAAGCGCAAGCTGCTGGAACGCCAAAAAGAGGGCAAAAAGCGCATGAAGCAGGTCGGTTCGGTCGAGGTGCCCCAAGAGGCGTTCCTGAGCGTGCTGAAAGTGGGAGAGTGATAATGCCAATCGCTGTTTCAAGTAGCACAGTCGTCGGCGAGGACGCCGACGCTACGTGGAGCATGTGCGTAGCGTCAGCGTCCCGCTGACGATCTGCATCGCTTGAAACCCCGATTGGCATTAGAGCGCGCCTGTGGCACGGGCATCTTGCCCGTGCAAGCGTAGCACGGACAGTCCTGTCCGTGCAGAAACCGCCCCCCGTGCTTGGACAGGACTGTCCAAGCCACCCGTGGCACGGACAGTCTTGTCCGTGCCGTCGTCGGCGTGGATGCCGACACGACACAGGAGGAACCTCTCACAAGATTCCCTCTTGCGGTAGCAAGAGCAACTCATCCACCGTTGCATCGGGTGGCAAAAGAAGCATCTGCAGGATGGTTTGCGCCACCGTTTGCGGGCGAATCATCTTTTCGCGGTCGGGGATGTTCTCGCCCTCGCCCCAAATGGCGGTGTCGACAGCGCCAGGCAGAATTGCCATCACGCGCACGCCGCGCTTGCGCACCTCTTTTGCCAAGATTCGCGTGAACATTAGCCCTGCGGCTTTGGCGCAGCTGTACGCGCTTAGCCCCGCGAACGCTCGCGCACCCGCAATCGACAGCACATTCACAATCTGCCCGCGCCCCTGCTCTAACATGCTGGGCAGCACGAGGCGCGTGGTAAGATACAGCCCTTTGAGGTTGCCCTCCAGCGTGCGCCACCACGCTGTCGGGTCGCTGTTTTCAATTGCGCCGACCGACTGAATGAACCCCGCGTTGTTGACCAGAATGTCGATGTTGTGAGTGATACCAAACGCGCTCTGCACCACTTCGCGCATCGCGCCCTCGTCAGACACATCGGCGACGAACCAGTACGCCGTGCCCCCTGCATCGCGGATTTGCGCTGCGGTGGCTTCCAGTTGCTCGCGCGTGCGTGCCACCAGTGCCACCGTCGCACCATGCTGAGCGAGGAGCTTTGCCGTCTCCGCGCCGATACCACGACCACCGCCCGTTATCAACGCCACCTGACCCGCTAAGGTTCCCATGCCGCAAGGAGTATACCTGCAGCAGGAGAAACGGCTCAAGGGACGAAAGTCCTAACCTCGATGAATCGCCTGACCATTTTGAAAACCTACAAGCTGTGGGTGAATGGTGAGTTTGTTCGCTCCGAGTCGGGACGCGCCTATGAGGTGCGCGACGCGCAAGGCAGGTTTTGGGCAAATGTGCCGCGTGCTTCGCGCAAAGACCTGCGCGACGCCGTGCAAGCAGCACGGAAAGCGCAGCCCAGCTGGGCAGCCCGCACTGCGTATAACCGTGGGCAGATTCTGTATCGCGTCGCTGAAATGCTGGAAACCCGTCGCGCTGCCATTCGCGCCGAGCTGCAGGCAGTCTCAGGCATCAGTGCGCGCGACGCCGACGCCGAAATCGACGCTGCCGTCGACCGCTGGGTGTACTACGCGGGCTGGAGCGATAAGTACGCTGCGCTGCTCTCGTCGGTGAACCCCGTTGCGATGCCAATGCACAACTTCACAACGCCTGAGCCGATGGGCGTGGTGGGTATCGCGTGCCCTGTGGACGCGCCGTTGGCGTCGCTGACCAGTCTGATCGCGCCTGTAATCGTCAGCGGCAACACGGTAGTTGCGCTCTTGCCTGAAGCGACGCCGACTGTCGGGCTGACGTTCGCCGAGGTGCTGGCAACAGCCGACCTGCCCGCAGGCGTGGTGAACCTGCTTAGTGGACGAGCCAGCGAACTGCTGCCCCCTATGGCACATCATCTGGAAGTAGACGCGCTGAACCTATGTGGCGTGCCTGAGACCGAGCGTGCCCCGCTGGAGCAAGTCGCTGCCGACACCATCAAGCGCCTCCATCACAGCCCGAACCTCACTCGCGCCCAGTGGCTCAGCAACGCCGCGCAGGGGCTGGAGTGGATCGAGCCGTTTCTGGAGTTCAAGACGGTGTGGCATCCGCTGGGATGGTGAATGATGAACCGCACGAAACTGGCGATCGGGCTGGGTGTTGTGGTCGCGCTGCTGCTCGGCGTGCGACTGTTCATCCTTTCAGCTACGCCCAAAGAGGTCGATCCGCGCACGCGCATCCAGCAAATCTTCGAGCGCGGCAAGCAGGCGTTCGAAAACGAAGATGTGGACGGCATGCTCGAACTCATCGC
>JANXCK010000039.1 GCA_025060055.1 Fimbriimonadales bacterium
CATGCCCGACGAACCGCCGCCCTTGAGCGACATTCGTGGAGCGCGTGTGCTGGCGATTTTCGGCGACAGCATCACTACCGACCACATCTCGCCGGCAGGCAGTATCCCCGTAGATAGCCCCGCAGGGCAGTACCTGATTGCGCACGGCGTGGAGCCGCGTGACTTCAACACCTACGGTTCGCGACGCGGCAACCACGAGGTGATGATACGGGGCACTTTCGCCAACATCCGCATCAAGAACCTGCTGCTGCCGGGCACAGAGGGCGGCTACACCATCCACTGGGACACGGGCGAGCGCACGACCATCTACGAGGCGTGTCAGCGCTACAAGGCGAGCAACACACCGCTGATTGTGCTGGCGGGCAAGGAGTACGGCTCAGGCAGCTCGCGCGACTGGGCAGCGAAGGGCACGGCGCTGTTAGGCGTGCGCGCCGTAATCGCCGAGAGCTTCGAGCGCATCCATCGCGGCAACCTCGTGGGCATGGGCGTGCTGCCGCTGCAGTTCATGCCCGGCGAGAATGTGCAGTCGCTCGGCTTGACAGGCGAGGAGGTTTTCCACATCGAGGGCGTCGAGAGCCTCACTCCGCGCAAAGTGCTGACTGTGCGCGCCGTCAAACCCGACGGCAGCGAGACAGCCTTCCAAGCCCTCGCCCGCGTGGACACGCCCATCGAAGTGGAATACTACCGCCACGGCGGTATTCTGCCGATGGTACTGCGCAAGATGATGGCATAACCCGTGGCACGGGCGTCCTCGCCCACGCCACTTCGTAGCGTCAGCGTCCCGCCGACGAAAGCCTTCGTGCCTCCGCCTAAAGAAGGTACAATCCCCATATGCCTGCCCAACCGATGTCGCTGGAAGAACTCATTCGCGCCCTGCCGCCTGAAGCGCAGGAGCAGGCGCGAGAGTACCTCGAGGCGCTGTACCACAAGTATCAGCCCAAGCAGGCTCGTCCGCTCAAACTGGACTGGGCGGGCGCGCTCGCGCACCTGCGCGATCGATACACCTCCGTCGAGCTGCAGCATGAAATCCTGAAGGAGTGGGGCGATTGAGATTCCTCGTGGACACGAATATCCTGCTCGAAGTTTTGCTGCTGCAGGAGCGCACGCAGGAGGCAACAGATTTCCTGAATCAAACACCTCCGCAAGATGTTGCCATCAGTGACTTTACACTTTACTCCATCGGAATACGGTTGTTCCGCCAAGGTGCGTATACCAGTTATGAGCAACTGGTGGACGACCTGTTCCGTAATCGTGGCATACATTTAGTGCGTTTGCCCCTTGATCAGCATGAGCAAGTTGCACAAGTTGCTCAGCGATTTGGTTTGGACTATGACGACGCCTACCAGTACGCCCTTGCCGAACTTTATAACCTGACGATTATCAGTTTTGACGCCGATTTTGACCGCACTCCACGCGGACGCAAGGAACCAAAAGAGTTGCTCACACTTCCTTAGAGTAAGAAATGGCGGATGCACCCAACGGCTAAAGCCGTTCCTATGCACACGAAGCCGACCTGCGTCGGCTTTTAGCCCGCGCAGGCGGGCTTTGTCTGCACAGAGAACGACTTCAATCGTCTTGATTGAACTCCCGATAGGTATAACATACGGGGGTAGCCCCCACGAAGCGAGGTGAGCCTGATGAAACGATTCGCATGGGCAGTAGCTGGATTATCGCTGTACGCCTCACTGCAGGCGCAGAACCCGACCCAGATTCTTGACCGCGTGGCGCGTACCTACACGCAGCTGCAGTCGCTGCGCGTTGAAAGCCAGATGACCGTCCAGATGGCAACGCGCGGCGGCGGCTCGGAAATGAAGTTTACCACTCGCGCCACTCTACAAGCCTCGATGCAGCGTCCGAACCTGCTGCGGATGACCATCGTCGCTACCAGCAAGTCGTCTTCAGGCACTGCCACCATCCGCCTCTTCAGCGACGGCAAGCAGGTCTCCATGCAGCTCGACGAATTGAAGCAAGTGATGCAGCAGGCTGCGCCCAAGACGCTCAGTGAGTTGCTCCAGATGGGCGTGATAAGCTTCTTGCGCCCTACCGCGGCGATTGACCCTGCGCTGCTAATGATGGATGGCAACTGGCGCAAACTCGTTGCTAACCCCAAGCTGGTGCAGCGTGAGCGGTTGGGCAATCGCCCTGTCTACAAGCTCACGGTGCAGGTCAAGCCGTCGGCGCTGAAAGAAATATTCCCTGCCTCGCCCGACGGCAAAGCGACCCAGACCCTCTGGATTGGCGTGCAGGACAACCTGATTTGGAAGTCGGAAATGACGGTCTCCGTCGCCTCGCAGGGCATGCGTGGCACTGTCCGTTTCACGGAGACTTACACCCGTCAGGAAAAGAATCCGAAACTCACGCCCGCTACATTCGCCTACAAAGTGCCTGCAGGCTACAAGGTGGTGGATAGCTTCTCGTTTGAGGCGAGCGCCGACACAGCGGAGCTGCTCAAGGGCAAGCCCGCCGAAGATTTTGCGCTGCAGTCGCTGGAGGGCAAGCAGGTGCGCCTTGCCGATTACAAGGGCAAAATCGTGGTGCTGAACCTGTTTGCGCACTGGTGCGGCCCGTGCCGCCGCGAAGCGCCCGAGCTGGAGAAGGACATCTGGCAAGCCTACCGCGAGCGCGAGGTGGTGGTGTTGGGCGTGGCGACTTGGGCGCAAGATAACCCGCAGCAACGCGCCGAAGAGTTCGCCCGCGAGTTCAAACTCAGCTTCCCTGTGCTGGTTGACGCCGAGAACAAGGTCGTCGAGCAGTATCAGGTGGGCGGCGTGCCCACAACCTTCATCATCGACAAGCAGGGCGTGATTCGCGAGGTGGTTGTGGGCGCCGATGTGGCGAAAATCAAGCAGACCATCGAGACGCTGCTGAAGGAGGCGACGCCTCAAGGCGGCTCGTAAATGTCTCAAGATTGTAATCGTCTTTTTTTTGCGGGGCGGGTTCCGAACCCGCCCCTACCGACAACGCGTTGTAGGGGCGTGTCCCCAACGCGCCCAAAACAGGACGACTCTATGTTGGATGCACTTAAGTCCCTCCAAGAGACTGTACAAGAAATGGTGTGTATCCCCAACGGCTCAAGCCGTTCCTATGCACACGAGGCCGACCTGTGTCAGCTTTTAGCCCGCGCAGGCGGGCTTGTTTCGCACAGCAACGGCTTCAGCCGTTAGGTGTAGCACGCACCGTCTCTCGGATTGCTTCTCCCACTGCAGTAGTAGGAACCGCGCGTGTGCTGGTGTATAATATGCGTGGCTGCACACGCAGCCCACTCTCAATCTTCGGAGGTCAACGATGATGCGAAAGGTTCTGGCTTTGGGCGCGTTTGGCGCGGCGGTGGCAATCGCGAACGCTCAGATTGTGACCAATCTAGAGCAAGGCGGCAAGGTCTTCTGGAAGTTCAACAGCGGACAGTATGTGATCACAGGCGCGTTGAACCTGAGCGGAAATATTAGCGCGTCGGATCCGCAGGAGTTCCCTCTGCAAGACCTGAATGGCGACGGGCGCAGACTCGATATCCGTCTTTGTATTCAGGATCTATTCCCCGATCTTGGTATTCAGTACTGCCTCGACTTGATTGGAACCGTCGTATCCCAAACCCCAAATAATGCCATCGTGCGCTGGGCAGCGGAAGGCACGCCGAACCAATGCGTAAATGTGAGCATTTCGGGTACGACTGTGCCGGTACTTATTACGCGCATTGCGGGCGCGCTACAGGCGCGAATCACGCCTATCCCATGTCGCAGCAATCCGTATAATCCAAGTTGGCAGAACGTAACGCTCCAGTTTGAAGACAACGGCGGCGATGACAACAACTTCCTACGAGTGGAAGGGTATGTCTTCTGCTTCGAGAACCCGAATACGTTTGCTCAGGCGCGGATTTTCAACATGGACTGGGAGGCGTATGGCGGCGGCTTCACGGGCGTTTTCGGGAATGTGAACGGCGACGGCGTTGTGAACGACCAAGACTTGCTCCTGATCCTTCTCAACTTCGGCACGAATAACCGTCAGGCAGATGCAGACGGCAACGGCGTTGTGAACGACCAAGATTTGCTGCTATGTCTGTTGAACTTTGGGCAAACCTGCGGTAGCTAACTTGAACAGTCTCTTAGCCGTCTTGTCTTATACCAATCGGGGTTTCACGTAGCGCAGTCGTCGGCGAGGACGCCGACGCTACGGGGAGTGCGTGCGTAGCGTCAGCGTCTCGCTGACGAACTGTATCGGCTGAACCCCCCATTGGTATTAGCTCGAAACCCCGATTGGTAAGTGCCTCCAACTTGAAATCGTCCCTTATCTGTAGGGCGGGTTAGGAACCCGCCCCTACCCAAAACGCTCTGTAGGGGCGCGTTCTCAACGCGCCCCAAACAGGACGATTTCATATTTGAGGGACTTACCAATCGTCGTTTCAGACGCCGTACCGCCCTCACCCCCTTGCCCCC
>JANXCK010000062.1 GCA_025060055.1 Fimbriimonadales bacterium
CCGCGCTTCTCGCGCACCTCCAGCCACAGACGGCTGAACATACTGCCGCCCAGCAGCGTGTTCAGCACTGCCTGCGCGTAGCGCCGCTCGTCGAAAAACGACACGCCGTCCATCGCGAGGGCGAAATGGGTCTGCTCCACATCGCGCGTTTCGATGTGGCGGGGCGGGGTGTTCGGGGCGCGCGTCGGCGCAGGTTGCACGCCCGCTGAAGCGTCGCTCGGTGCAGGGTTCCAGCGTCCCAGCCAGCGGTCGACCTCTTTGAAAAGCGCGTCGGGGTCTAAGTTGCCCGCGGCAGCGACCACCACGCGCTCTGGGCGATAGTGGCGTTGGATAAACTCGCAAAGCATTTCGCGCGTGAACGCGCTCACGGTATCGGGCTTGCCGATAATCCGTCGCGCCAGTGGATGGTCGCCCCAGTGAACCTCGAACACGCGATCGTGCAGGATTTCGTCGGGCGTGTCCTCGATCATGCGCATCTCTTCCAGAATCACGCCTTTTTCCAACTCGATGTCGCTGGGGTCTAAGCGGGCGTTCAGAAACAGGTCGCTAAGCACCTCGACGGCAATCGGCATATGCTCGGCGAGCATGCGGGCGTAATAGAAGGTAAGTTCCTTGCCCGTGGAGGCGTTCAGCACGCCGCCGCGCCCCTCGATCTCCTGAGCGATTTGGGCGGCGCTGCGCGTGTGCGTGCCCTTGAACAGCATATGCTCCAGGAAGTGCGCAATTCCGTGCTGGTGGGGCAGCTCATCCCGCGAGCCAGCGCGAATCCAGAGGCTCACCGTGAGCGACTGCACGGTGGGGATTGCCTCGGCGGCGACGCGAATGCCGTTGCTCAAGGTGGTTTGATGCAGGTTCATCGGCGAGAGAGTATACCTCACTACTTGGGCAGTCGCTGCTGAATGAGGCGGATGACTTCGGGGTCACCGCCGCGCAAGGCTGCACTCAGTGCCGTTTCGCCGAGCGCACTGCGCATCGTGGGGTCTGCCCCGCGTTGCAGCAGTAGCCGTACCGTTTCGCGGTGGCGGTTCTCCGCTGCCATCATCAGCAAGGTACGCCCGTTGCGGTCGCGCAGATTCGGCGAGACCCCCCGATCCAGCATCGCCTGCAGCACGCGGGCGCGCCCATAAATCGCCGCGTAGTGGACAGGCGAGTTGCCTGGGTGGCGGTTCTCGCGGTCGCCTGACCGATCGCGCGCATCCAAACTCGCGCCCTTTTCAATAAGCAGAAGCGCGATCTCATCGTAGCCGCGAATGATTGCGATACTGAGCGCTGTCAGCCCCGATTTGGTGCGAGCGTTGACCACCGCGCCGCCCGCGAGGGCACGCCGAACCTGCTCTATGTCGCCCGATTCGACGGCGCGCAGCAGCTGCTCGTTGCGCTCAAGCTGCGTCGCGCGCAGGTCGCGAAACCACGGCGACACCAACACCAGCACGGTCATCAGCACAGGCGCCACAAACAGCCCCAGCACCAGCAGCTTGGACGCCTTGCCGCCCGAATCGCGGGAAGCCTCACTCACGGAGCGCATTCTGCAACGCCTCGATGAACCGTTCGTTCTGCTCAGGCAAGCCCGTGTTCACGCGCAGAAAGTGGGGCATGCCGAACACATCGCCCGTGCGCACCAGCACACCTTGCTTCAACAGTCGCTGCTGGATACGCGCACATTCGCAACCGACCTCAATCAGTATGAAGTTCGCATACGAAGGCACATAGCGCAATCCCAGTCGTTCACACGCTGCCTGCAGGTAATCCAGCCCCGCGCGATTGAGTACGCGCGTGCGCTCCACATGCGCGCGATCGCTCAGCGCAGCGGCAGCAGCCACTTGCGCCAGCGCGTTCACATTGAACGGCTCACGCACGCGCTCGATGGGATCTAACAACTCAGGGCGACCGATTGCGTACCCGATGCGCAGTCCCGCCAGCCCATACGCTTTGGAAAACGTGCGCAGCACCACCACATTCCACCCCGCCCGCACATAGTCCAAACCGTTCGGGTACTCAGGGTGGTCAACATACTCATAGTACGCCTCATCCAGAATCACCAGCACGGAGTCGGGCACGCGCTCCAAGAACCGTTCCAGCTCGTCGCGATAGACAATCGTGCCCGTCGGGTTGTTCGGATTGGCGATATAAAGCAGTTTCGTGCGCTCGGTGACGGCGGCTGCCATTCCACTGAGGTCGTGGCGGAAGTCAGGTGTGAGTGGGACTTGCTTTAGAACCGCGCGGTTCAGTCGTGCCGACGCCTCATAGCGCACGAATGACGGGTGCGCCATAATCAGCTCGTCGTCGGGTTCCAAGTAGGCAACCCCGAACAGGTGAATCAGTTCGTCAGAGCCGTTGCCGAAGGTGAAGTGGTCGGGCGCGAGCTGATAAAATTGGCTCAGCGCGTCGCGCAAGAGCGTGCAGCTGCCGTCGGGGTAGAGGTGAATCGTGTCGAGGTGCGCCGCAATTGCCGCTTTCGCCTGAGGCGATGCCCCCAGCGGGTTCTCGTTTGCCGAAAGCCGAATCAGCTCGGATAAGCCCAACTCCTGCTTGAGCTGCTCAGGCGTTTTGCCAGCGCGATACGGCTGCATCGAGTAGACATGGGCGCGTGCACGGACTGCCATGCCTGAGAGTGTACCTCACCGCTCAGGCTGCAGAAGTCCTGCTGGGTAGTGTTGGCATTTCACCAACGCGCGTGGCTTGGGCGTCTCGCCCAAGCAGAGCGTGGCTTGGACAGTCGTGTCCAAGCCAAAGCACGGACAGGACTGTCCGTGCCATGATTGCACAAGCAAGATGCCTATGCCATAGGCGCGTCGGCGAGACGCCGACGCTACGGTACGACGGCATCCTGCCGTCGGCAGATGATGGCGGAGACGCCATCGTACCAATCCTGCCGTCGGCGCGACGCCGACGCGACGCAGATTTGTTCCTGAGCAATCGCCGAGAGAAGCCTCCACCTCCATGCGCAGGGTATAATCCCGTGCGAAGGAGGCGATTTATCGATGAAGATATTAGTTTCAGTGAAGCGTGTACCTGATCCCTATGCCAAAATCAGTCCGAACGCGGCGGGCGACGACATCCAGCGCGACGGACTGCAGATGGCGGTCAACCCGTTTGACGAAATCGCATTAGAGGAAGCGATTCGGCTCAAAGAGGCGGGTAAAGCAACCGAGGTGGTGGCTGTGTCCATCGGCGGTGCTGAGTGTCAAGAGCAGCTGCGCACGGCGCTGGCGATGGGCGCTGACCGTGCCCTCTTGGTGCAGACCGACGCTGCGCTGGACGCGCCCAGCGTGGCGAAACTGCTCGCAGCGGTCTACCGACGCGAGCAACCGCACCTGATGCTGATGGGCAAGCAAGCCATCGATATGGACGAAAACCAGGTGGGGCAGATGCTGGCAGCGATTTTGGACTTGCCCCAAGCGACCTTCGCTTCCAAAATCGCGCTGGAGAACGGAAGCGCGACCGTCGAACGCGAGACCGACAACGGCATCGAGACCGTGCGCGTGCCCTTGCCCGCGATTATCACGGCAGACCTGCGCCTAAACGAACCCCGCTATGTCGCGCTGACAGGCATTGTGCGCGCCCGTAGCAAGCCGTTGGAGACCCTGACCCCCGCCGACTTGGGCGTGCAGCCCCAGACGCGCGTGCGCCTTGTGCGCGTGGAGGCGCCTCCAGCCCGCAAGGCAGGCAAGCGCGTGAGCGATGTGCATGAACTGGTGCGCCTATTGCGCGAGGAAGCACGCGTTATCTAAGCTAAAGGTGCGAAGTGCCTCGATGGCGCGACGGCGTTCGCGCCGTCGCCTGCGAGGGCACAAATACCATATACAGACGATTGCACCCCGTTGGAGGAACCTATGATGCGAGTTTTAGTGGTAGCGGAAACAGATGGCGGGCGCGTCTCGGAAAAGACCCTGCCCGCGATTGCATTTGCACAGCAGAAATCGCCGAACAACTTCACGATTTTAGCGATGGGCGAGAACCTGCAGTGCGTGGAAACCCTCACGGGCTATGGCGCACAAGCGGTGTTGACTGTGAACCACCCTGCACTGGCGAAGCCGCTGGCGGAGCGCTACGCGCCCGTCGTCGCCCATCACGCTCAGCAGCTCAGCGCAGACGCGATTGTCGCCACCACTTCCACCTTCAGCCGCGACCTGCTGGCACGCGTGGCGGGACTGCTGGATGCACCCATGCTCAGCGACATCATCGCCCTGGAGGCTGCCGACGGCAAGCTCGTCGCCAGACGCCCCATCTATTCCGCGAACTTGATTGGCACTTTCGAGGTGGAAGGGCGTCCTGTGGTGATTACGGTGCGCGGTCCCGCGTGGGGCAAGCCCACGCCTGTCGGGGCGGAGTCGCCCGTGCAGGCAGCGGACGCCCCTGCCAACATCCCGACGCGCTCGGAATGGCTCAGCCTGCAGGGCAGCAGCGGCGGACGCCCTGATCTCACCCAAGCGCGAGTCGTGGTGTCTGGCGGACGCCCGCTCAAAGACCCCGAAACCTTCGAAAAGTATATCGGCGGGCTGGCAGACGCGCTTGGCGGCGCTGTCGGCGCAACCCGCGCAGCGGTAGACGCGGGCATCGCGCCAAACGAACTGCAAGTGGGACAGACCGGCAAGACCGTCGCCCCCGAATTGTACATCGCCGTCGCTATCTCTGGCTCTGTGCAGCACCTTGCGGGGATGAAAGACTCCAAAGTGATTGTCGCCATCAACACTGACCCCGAAGCGCCCATCTTTCAAGTGGCGGACTACGGTCTGGTGGCAGACCTGTATCAGGTTGTGCCTGAGCTAACGGAGCTGCTGAAAAGCGGGAAGGCGTAGTTCCTCGTGGCTTGTACAGCCGCGTCCAAGCGTAGCACGGACATTCCTGTCCGTGTTACGCGCACAGGCAGGATGCCGGTGCCACAGGCGTAGCGTCGGCGTCCGCGCCGACGAGCGTGATTGAGGCGTCGTATCTCACACAGGGAACTTTTACAGCCGACTTTCGTATCACCAAACCGTATGGGTATCGCGATATACCAGATGTAAACTTTTTTTACACCACACGGCTGAAGCCACTCGTATGCAAACCAAGCCGACCTGCGTCGGCTCGTACCCCGCGTAGGCGAGCTTATACCAATCGGGGTTTCAAGCGCAACAGTACCCTCAACCTCAGCCCCTCTCCCACGAGGAGAGGGGAGCCATCAGGGGGGTAGGGGCGAGGTGACCTCGCCCCTACGCTCCCCCCTCGCCCTCTGGGAGAGGGGGCAGGGGGTGAGGGCATAACAATGCTTGAAATCCCGATTGATATTATCCGCCAATCGCGGTTGGAAACCGCTTCCTGCGTGGCTCCTCAAACAGTCTCGAAGCATCGTAGTGCTATCGTACAAGACGCCTGCAGCTCGTACTTGACTCGGCTGCAAAATGTGCTATAATAGTACCAGTGCGCTCGCAATTACAGCGCACGAAAGGCGTATGCGCAAAAGCGACGCCAAAAAAGGAGGTTAGCGAGCATGCGAGTGCAGAATAGTAGCAAAGTCGGATGGCGCGCTCCGCGCGCACTTGTGGCGTTGGCGACAGTAGCGACGAGCTTCGGTCTTCTCTCCCTCGGCTTTTCCCAAGCGACGCTGACTTGGCTGGGCACGCTGGGCGGCAACTTCAGCGAGGCGCATGCCGTCTCAGGCGACGGGCGCGTGGTGGTCGGCGTGGCGCGCAACTCTGCAGGGCAACTCCGCGCGTTCCGCTGGGTGCAAGGACAAGGCATGCAGGACTTGGGCACGCTGGGCGGTACGGAAGCAGAGGCGTGGGGCGTGTCGCTGGACGGGAACATCGTGGTCGGCGGCGCGCGCAACTCGGCAGGGCAGATGCGCCCCTTCCGCTGGGAGAACGGCAGTATGATTGACCTGGGCACGCTGGGCGGTTCGAACGGGATTGCGTGGGGCATTTCGGGCAACGGCACGACAATTGTAGGGCGCGCCCAAACAAGCAGTGGCTTCTTCCGCGCCTTCCGCTGGCAGAACAGCGTGATGCAAGACCTGGGCACGCTCGGCGGCAACGAGAGCCTCGCGCGCGGCGTCTCGTGTGACGGCAGCGTGGTGGTCGGCGCTGCGATGATACTCGGCAACGAGTACCGTCCCTTCCGCTGGACACAAAGCACAGGGCTGGTGCAACTGTCAATCATCAGTGGCAACGACGCAGGCGCACGGAATGTGACGCTGGACGGGAGAATCCCGGTGGGAATCTCGTCTCAGGTCAACATAGGATATCGTGCTGTGCGCTGGATACCGACAACCTCAGGATACACGCTTCAATCGCTCGGCACGCTGGGGGTGAACGGGTTCAGCGACGCCTGGGGCGTGGCTGTAGGCGGCAACTTGATTGTTGGAATGTCCACCAACTCTACCAATCCACGTGACGACAGAGCGATACGCTGGACACCACAGCGGGGGATCGATAACTTGAATATCGTCTACGCTGGCTTGGTGGGTGCGTCGGTTCTGGAGCATGCTTTTGCCGTCTCGCCCAGCGGACGCTACATCGTGGGGCGCGGTTTCAACGCCGCCACAGGGCGTCCGGAGGCGTTCCTGCTGGATACGGGTATCACAGGCGTCACGGGCGACACGAACGCCAATGGATGCGTGGACGATAGCGACCTGCTGGCGGTGCTGTCCGACTTCGGCGCGTCGGGTCCGAACCGCCCTGCGGATGTCAACCGCGACGGCATTGTGGACGACGCTGACCTGTTGATTGTGCTGTGCAACTTCGGGTCAGGTTGTAATTAGCCTGCATCCGAGCGCCCCAGCTGTGAAGGGGCGTGGCGTCCGTTTGCATGAAGTTCCAGCCGCGATGGGCGCAACTCCCGCAGGTCGCGGCTGGAAATTGTTTCTGCGCCCGCCTGCGCAGGCTAATACCGATTGGGGTGTCAAGTGAAACACGGCTGAAGCCGTTCACCCTCTGTCCAAGCACAGCACGGATGAGCATGTCCGTGCCAAGGCGCATGGTGCGAACTTGTGCTATAATAGGTTGCGATGCGCCCGTTGCTCGTAGGATGGGGACTCGTTCTTGGGCTGCTGTGCGCGTATGCGCAGAGCGTGGCGTGGAGCCGCCTCTATTTGCAGCCGAACTCACGAGGGCTATTCCCGCAGGTTGCCGCCGTCGACTCGCAGGGCAATCTGATTATCGCAGGACGCTACATCCACGAGACGGAGGCGTTCAACAGCGTCGCGATTGTGAAGTACGCGCCAAACGGTGACCTGTTGTGGGCGCGCACTTTCGGCTTGCTGACAGAAGCCGAATATGCCGAAGCGATCGCTGTTGCGCCTGACGACTCGATTTACCTGGCAATCACACGCGCAAACACCGACTCGGCGGCGTTCGTACAGCGGTGGTCTGCTGATGGTAATCTGCTCTGGTCTGTAGTCGTTAGCCTAAGCGTGTACGATGTGCCGCGTCAGCTCATCGCGCGTCCCGAAGGCGGTGTGGAGATGCTGCACGCTTTCGGTAGTTTCGGTATCGGCTTCGCGCGACTCATCTACGACGCGAACGGCAACCAGATTGTCCAGAATCGGTATGACCAGCCTTCTACCTTTTTGGCGAACCGCACACCCGTTGGCATGGTGCGCGTGAACGCCGACACAACTTTGATTATCTTCGTGGACGGCGAGGTGAACGAGCAGCCCCAATCGTTTACACATACCTACTTACGCGCTATTAACAACGCGGGCGCGACTATTTACGAGCGTATCCTGCCCCTGCGCACAGAGAGGTTCGAACGCGCCAGCGACGGCTCGCTGTATCTGCTGGGCGACTACTGGAATCGCACTGCGCAGCAGATGCGCCTGCGCATGTGCCGTGTGAACCTCGCAAGTGGCGACCTGCTGGGGCAGTGGGAGTTGGGCGCGGCAGCGGGCGATGCAATCCCCGACGCGCTGGCAGTTAGCGGCACAACGTGGCTGGCGAGCGGTAGCTGGGAGACAGCAACGGCTCGCGGTATCGCCTCCGTGTTGGGCTTACCCAACGGCACGCTGCTGGGCACGCAACTCCTCGAGGGCGTCTACCGTCCTGTGGCGGGCGTGGGCACGGCATCAGGCGCGTTGACGCTGCTCATCGGCGAGCTGCTGTCTAACCCCGATCGTTGGAAACCTGCGCTTCAGTGGCTGCGTGCCGATGGAACGCTGATGGCGCATGGCTACCTGCCACCACTCAGCGCCGTCGATGAGACGCCTGAGCTGCTCGTGGCTGCCCCCGACGGCGCGGTGTATGTCGTCGCCACCGTTAATCAGGGCGCCCAGAACATCCCTGGCGCGGGCATCTGGCGCATCAATCCGCCGCCGACGCTGAGCGGGCGCGTCATTCTGCAAAACTACCTGCCCGACCCCGCTGGCAAAACTGCGCAGTTCACCCTTGTGCGCGGCGCTCAAAGCGATTCGGTGACCCTCACGCTGGGCACAGGCGGCGCGTATAGCCTGCAAACGGGGCTTTCAGGCACAGTGCAAGTGCGCGTATATGTGCCTGGCTGGCTGGCACGACGCCAAACGCTCAGTATAGGCAGCAGCGGCAGCGTGAACGCGGACTGGACACTCATCAACGGCGATGCCAACCGCGACAACCGCATCGACGATGCCGACCTGCTGCGCGTGCTGTTCCAGTTCGGCACGAGCGACGCCCAAGCCGACCTCAACGGCGACGGCATCGTGAATGATGCCGACTTGCTGATTGTGCTGTTCAACTTCGGTACAATTGGCGATTGATGAAGTCGTTTGAAGTAATCCCCGCAATCGACCTGCGCGAGGGCTGCGTTGTGCGCCTGCTGCAGGGCGATTATGCTTATGCTACGCGCTACCACGATGACCCGATTGCCGTTGCGCAGCACTGGGCGCAACGCGGCGCCCCGCGCCTGCATGTGGTGGACTTGGACGGCGCGCAGGCAGGCGAACCCGTGCAGCTGGCGCTCATCCAGCGCATAGCGCAGGCAGTCGAAATCCCGCTGCAGGTGGGCGGTGGCGTGCGCACAGAAACCCATCTCCAGCAACTGCTCCGCGCGGGTGCCGAGCGCGTGATTCTGGGCACGGTTGCTGTGCAAGACCCCGAGTTTGCAGGATGGGTGTTCCAGCGCTACGGGGAGCGTGTGGCGCTTGCGTTGGATGTGAAGGCGGGCGCGCCCGCCGCGCACGGCTGGCAGGCTGTCGCCGACATGCCCTACTTGGAGTTCGCGCAGCAGATGGTGCAGCGCGGCGCTCGGCGCATCGTGTTTACCCAAGTTGAGCGGGACGGCACACTGCAAGGCGTTGAGATCGAACCGCTGATGTCCCTGCTGAAAACGGTTTCCGTGCCCGTGCTCGCCTCAGGCGGGATACGCGACGAAGCCGACATTCGTGTCCTGCGTGCGCTGGCGCAGTCTACCTCTTTGGAGGGCGTGATTGTGGGCAAGGCGCTGTACGAAGGCACGCTCGGCGATGAGTGGCTTCGGGTAAAGGGCTAATTTACTGTCAGCGAAGGGGGGCAATCCAGACGCCCTCGAACACCAGGGTCGCTTCGCCTGTGAGCCATAGCGTGTCGTCGTCGCGCCATTCGACTTGCAACACGCCGCCGGGCGTCCGCACTGAGACGCAGCGCCTCAAATCGCCTCTTAGCACCCCTGCCACGGCAATCGCACACGCGCCCGTGCCACACGCCAGCGTCGCCCCAGCGCCGCGCTCCCAGAACCGCGCATGTACCGAATCGGCATGCTCCACTTGCGCCACCGACACATTCGTGCGTTCGGGGAACAGCGCATGATGCTCGATGTGGGGTCCGAGCGTTTCCAGTGGCAACGCCTCTATGTTATTGACGAACACCACTGCGTGGGGCGCGCCAGTGTCTACGAGGAAGAGTTCCAGCCCGTCTATCGTTGCGCTCTGATTGGCGACTCTCGGACGCCCCATCTCAACGGTGAAGCGCCCATCTGCTTGGCGAACGACGCCCCGAATGCCCGCGCCTGTCTCTACGGTGAGACAGGCAGTGGAAAGACGATGGTACTCGAACAGGTAGCGTGCGAAACAGCGAACACCGTTGCCGCACATCGGCGCTTCGGAGCCGTCCGCGTTCAGGATGCGCATGCGGTAATCCGCAACAAATGACGACTCTACCAAGAGCAGACCGTCTGCACCCACGCCGAACCGACGGTCGCACAGGCGCCGCGCCAAGGCTGCCAGCTCAATCTCAGGCAGGGGCTGCTTGAGTGTATCCAGCAGCACAAAATCGTTGCCTGCGCCGTGCAGTTTGTAGAACCGAAGCGGGTTCACTCCTCGAACTCGGTTTCGGGTTGCGCCTGTCGTGCCGAAGGTCCGTAGCCAGGCACGGGGCGCGAGGGCACAATCGAGGTGATAGCGTGTTTGTAGACCAACTGCACGGGCTTGCCAGGGCTTTCCAACAGAACGGTGAAAGCGTCGAAGCCGCGCACCGTGCCGCGCAGTTGCAGCCCGCCACTCAGGTAGATCGTCACACCGATCCCTTCCTTGCGCACCTGATTCAAAAACATATCCTGCAAATTAATCGACTTTGGCATCGTTTGACCCTCCCTGCTGAACCAGCAGTGAATCAATCAGTTGAGCGGTTCTTTCGCTCCCTTGACTCGCGTCTATCCACTGGACGCCCGGCTCTTTGCGGAACCAGGTGATTTGACGCTTGGCGAACCGCCGGGTATCGCGCTTCCAGAGCCGCACCGCCTCGTCCCAGCCGACGCGCCCCAGAATATACCCGATAAGGTGGCGATAGCCCAACCCTTTCAAGGCAGGTTGCTCAGGATTATACCCTTTTTCGAGCAGGCGTTGCACTTCCTGGAGCATGCCCTGCTCGATCATTTTGTCCACGCGCTGGTCGATGCGTCGATAGAGCAGTTCACGCGGCATCGTCAACCCGAACTTGAGGGCAGGCAGTTCCGCGTGCGCTTGGTATTGCCATTGGCTGATGGGCACGCCGGTCATTTCGTAGACTTCGAGGGCGCGGGTGATGCGCACGGCGTCGTTGGGATGGATTCGCGCTGCGGCGATGGGGTCTATCTGTTTCAGTCGCTCATGCAAGGCGGGCGCACCCACGCGCTCCACTTCCTTTTTCCAGCGGGCGCGGATTTCGGGGTCGGCAGGCGGGGGCGCAAGACTGAACCCGTGCAACAACACGCGAATGTACAGCCCCGTGCCCCCCACGATGAACACGCGCTTGCCCCGCGCCTGAATATCGGCAATTGCCTCCAGCGCGAGTTCGCGGAACCGCGCCGCGGTGAATACCTCGTCTGGGTCTGCCACATCGATCAGGTGGAACCGCACGCGACGCCGTTCCTCTGGCGTGGGCTTAGCAGAGCCAATATCCAGCCCCCGATAAACCGCGCTGGAATCGGCGGAGATAATCTCGCCGTTCCAACGCTCCGCCAACAGGATGCCCACTTCCGTCTTGCCTGTGGCGGTTGGGCCCAGGATCACGATCAGCGGCTGCACGGCGCGCTACTCTTCGAGGTGGATACCACGCTCTTGCAGGAGGCGTTTCAGTCGCTCCAGTTCAGTTTGCGCCTGTTCGCGCAGACGGCGTTCCTGCTCGCGCAGGCGTCGCTCGCGTTCTGCCCGTTGGCGTTCACGCTCGATGGTCTGCTCCAGAGCCTCCCGCAACTCTAAGTAAGCAGGGAAACGGTTCCCCTCCGTGTCGTAGACACCCGGATCCGCCTCGCGTCCGATCCCGAATCGGATTCCCAAGCGGGGGCTGACCCAGCCTTCCATTACAGGCACGCGCTGCAGCTTGCCGTCCTGACGCAGGAACCCCTGCCAGCGTCCCGTATCGGGATTGTAGATGTAATACTCTTCCACGCCATGTCGTTCGTAAAAGTCCTTCTTGGTGCCCTCCAGTTCTGCTTCGGAGTTGCTTTCGGAGACGACTTCGAACACCACCTGCGGCGGAATACCGTTTTCCTCCCACTGCTTGTACGAACGGCGATGCCCTTTCGGGCGTCCGAACACCACCATCACATCGGGGGCAGTGCGTTCCTGATTGTTGCCCTCGACGGGATACCAGAACAGGTCGATCGCGATGAACACATCATCACGGTGGCGGAACATCGCCTCAAGGTTCTCCTTGAGGGTAATCATCACCTCTGCTTGTATAGTGTTGCTCGCCATCGGCTGACCGTCCGTTTCGGGATATTCGATATCGGGCGGTGGGAGCGTGGTGCGCAT
>JANXCK010000084.1 GCA_025060055.1 Fimbriimonadales bacterium
CCCCCTGAAGAGGCGGTCTACTTCGCGCGTTCACATAAGCCCACGTTGACCTCCACATCGCCCATCTCGGTTTGCAACGGCACGACCAGTGTCGGGATTTCGAGCGTGCTGATGCGCACATTTGTCCCGCGTATCAGGCTGGGCGGGGAGAGGTTGCACTGAATACCTTTTGCAGCCAGTTCGGTCAGCGCGGCGCCCGAAATCATATTCCCCAGCTCGGCAATCGCGCTCGCTGCCAGCTCGTCGAAGGTGCGAATCGTCGTGCCCAGCATCTTAGAGGCAATCTTGTCGGCAGTGAAAATTGACATCCCGATGATAATCTGCCCTTCCAGTTGCCCCGTGACGCCCAGCACGATGTTGCACTGCTGCGAGGTGAAAATCCCCTTGCGCGCGCTGAGCTGCCCTCTTTGCGGCGTGATGCCGACCATCATCTGGAACACATTAACCGCCGCGCTGATAAACGGGTTGATATATTCCGCTTTCACGCCTGCTCGCCTCCTTATGCGACCTTCTGCACAGCTTCTAAGATGCGTTCAGGCTGGAACGGTTTTACGATGAAGTCTTTCGCGCCCGCCTGAATCGCTTCCACGACAATCTGCTTTTGTCCCATCGCGGTACACATCACGACTTTGGCGTTGGGGTCTTTAGCGCGAATCGCTTTGAGCGCTTCCAGACCGTCCATTTCGGGCATCGTGATGTCCATAAACACCAGGTCGGGCTTATGCTTCTCGTAGAGTTCGACTGCCTCGCGTCCGTTCGAGGCTTCCGCGACCACTTCCAGTCCGTTTTGCGTGAGAATGTTCTTCAGCGTCACGCGCATAAACAGCGCGTCGTCCGTAATCATGATGCGTTTCGCCATCGTTGAACCTCCTGTTGCGGTTTGCGATAGAAGAACGCGCTGGGGTTTTCGAACCCAATCTGCGCGTAGTGGAAAATGCGCTCGGTGTTGCCCAAAAACAGGTAGCCACCTGGCTTGAGCGCGTTGTAGAACTCTCGGAAGACGCGCTCCTTCGCCTCATCCGAGAAATAGATGACCACATTTCGGCACGCAATCAGGTCGAACCCCTGCGCGTAAGGGTCAGCAAGTAGGTTGTGGCGCTCAAATTTGAGGTAGCGTTTGAGCATCGGGTCGGCTTCGTAGAGCGTGCGTCCGCCCTCCTCGAAGGCACGGAAATACTTTTGCTTGTAATCAGCAGGCACGCTGCGCATATCGCTCTCGGCAAACACACCACGCCGTGCCCGCTCCAGCACTTCTTGGTCGATATCCGTGCCCAGAATCTGGTGCGAGCGGCTGGGCGCCAACTCATGCACCAAAATCGCGAGGCTATATGCCTCCGCGCCGTAGGAGCAGCCCGCGCTCCAGAGCTTCAGATGCAGGCTACGCTTCAGCAAGTCGGGCAGTACCTGCACGCGCACGATTTCGAACTGCTCTGGGTTGCGAAACAGCTCGGACACATTTATCGCCAGTCGGTCAATAAACCCGCGCATGCGTGCCTCGTCCGACGCCAGATAGCTAAAGTAGTCTGTGAACTTGCGGTAGCCCGCGCGCTCCATCATCGTGTAGATGCGTCGATAGGTTTGCTCGAACTTGTACTGATCGAGGTCTAACCCGACGCGGCGTTTGAGCAGTTGTTTGAACTGCTCGAAGTCGCGCAGGAGTTCGGGCGTGCGTGGAACCGCTATGCTGCTCGGTACTTGTTGCATAGTTCTCTCACCCCCTCTGTGATTGCCTCAGCGATTTGATGGAGCGGCGCGATGCGTTTCACGCAGCCTGTCTGAATTGCAGCGCGCGGCATGCCGAACACGACGCTGGTGCTTTCGTCCTCGGCGATGGTATACGCGCCTTTGGCGTGCAGGGCGCGCAGACCCGCTGCCCCATCGGAACCCATTCCCGTCAGTATCGCCACAATCACAGCGCCTTGGTAATGCTGGGCGACGGAGAGCAGCGCCACATCGACGGCAGGGCGCACACCATGAACAGGCGGGTCTTGCGTGAGCCTAATCTTGCCGCCGCGCTCCACGATGAGGTGCTTGCCTCCCTGTGCGAGATAGGCGACACCCGCCTCGAGCGTCTCGCCGCCTTGCGCTTCGCGCACAGTAAACGCGCTGCTGCGATCTAACCGCTCCGCCAGCGAGCGCGTGAACCCCTCAGGCATATGCTGAATCAGCAAAATTTTGGCGTGCAAGTTCGCAGGTAGACTGCTCATCACGGTATGCAGAGCGCGCGGTCCCCCTGTCGAGGAGCCTATCACCACCAGCGGTGCCTCGTGTGTGGGGCGTCCTGCTGGCACGCTGGGCAGTGGCGACACAGGTACAGGGCGTGCTGTGGGGGGCGCAACAGCCAGCCGCGCCCGTGCAACCGCCTTGACCTTCTCGATAATCTGCGATGAGATCTTGTAGATGTCCAGCGAGATGGAGCCAGATGGCTTCGCGACAAAGTCCACCGCACCAAGTTCCAGACATCTGAGCGTGACTTCAGCGCCTTCGGTGGTCAAGCTGCTCAGCATCAGCACGGGCGTCGGCTGCTCCTGCATCAGTTTTTGGAGCATCGTCACGCCGTCCATCACGGGCATCTCGACGTCGAGCGTGATGACATCGGGCTGGAGCCGTCGTGCCAGTTCCAGCCCCTCTTGCCCGTTGCGTGCCGCGCCTACTACCTCCAGCTCCGTATCCTGGCTCAGCAGGTCGCTAATCATCCGTCGCATAAACATCGAGTCGTCGACCACCAGCACTCGGATTTTGCCCATCCTGTTTCCCCCCTTAGGCGGCTTTGCGCAGAATGCCCAGCGCCGCCGACAAATCTTTTTCCACAGGTGTCGCCCCGACCGCGCGCACGCGCACTAATCCCGTTTCTAAATCGAACTCGAACGAGCGCCCTGTGCTGCCGTGCGTGTTCTCGAACACGATACTGATGCGCAGCTCGCTGAGCAGTCGGCGCAGTGTAGAAACATTGCGTTCGCCAATGCGCAGCGCCTGACTGCGGTTCTGGAACAGCTCGCCCCCGCCGATAAGAATCGCTTTCAGGTGCGACGCCGATGCAGGGGGCGTATCGAGCGTGCGCAGCAGCGCAGGCACAGCGGTCGTGGCATACTTGCCAGGCATCGTGAAGGCGTCATGCTCGTGTGCCTCGGGTAGCATCACGTGTGCCAGCGCTGCCATATGCGAGCGCGGATTGAACAACAGCGTGCCCACGCACGATCCCAAGCCGATACACCCCAACACCCCAGCGCCTCTGGCGAACACAATCTCGCCCATACCCGCTAACTTGACCTCCGCCATCGCTTGCTCCCTTCTAAATCCCCAGCACGCTGAACAGCTTCTCCAGGTTGCCCGTTTCGGGCAGGTAGAGAAAATAGCCCCGAAACTCGTGTTCAGCGGTCTTGAACGCCGTCTCGACTGCCAGTAGCTCGCGCTGTTCGTACAGTGCCTCGACCACAATTGAGCTAAGGAGTGCCATCGCCATGTCGGCGGCGAACACAGGTGGCTCCATCTGCAGCGTGAATCCTGTCATTTGGCTGATTGCCCGCAAGTAGTTGCCCAGCATGATGTTGCTTACTTCGTTGACGACCGACTGGTAGAGTTCGTTGAGCGCGTCCAGTCCGCTGGGCGACATCTGCACAAGGATTTGCCACAGCACGCACGCGCTCTCCCACGGAAACAGAAACGCGGCTTCGCCTGCCCAATCGCCGTTCACGCGCGAGACCGTGCCTACTGCCAGCGACTCGGGCGCGACACAGCACAGGCTGGGGAGCGTGCTTGCGTCAATCGGAAGCACCTGCGGCGCCTCTAAGGTAAATAGCACACCTGTCAGGTCGGAAAGCGCGGTGACTGCGCCACCTAACCCGATGTTGCCTATCTCGCGCAGCGCGTCCGTGCGCAAATCGTTCAGGGTAAGTGCCATCAGTTGCCACCTGCCAAAGGATTTTTGCCATAAGTCGAGCGCGGAGCTTATTGCAAGGATACGGGGTTTCAGACGCTGGATTTGCTGCAGCTCTCTCTATCGGGTTCAAAGGGTATCATAGAGCGGGTATGCGACTGGTTGGCGTGCTGGTTTCGGTGGCGATTTTGGGCGTGCTGGTAGTGGTATGGCTCTACTACGGCACGGGCGGCACGGGGCGTGGGGAGGGCGCGGCGCAGCCGCCGAGCGCAGTACCCCCCGCAAGCCGCGTGGGGGAGGTGCGCCAAGCCGCAGAGAGCGTGGAGTGCCGTATTAACCTGAGCCAGATTCGCGCCGCGCTTCAGATGCGCACCACCACCGAAGACACCCGCCCCGCCAGCCTGCAGGAACTGGGTCTGCCTGCCACTATGCTCACCTGCCCTGTGTCGGGGCAACCCTATCAGTATGACCCGAACACGGGTCAAGTGCGCTGCCCCACACAGGGGCACGCAAGTTATTAGTAGTCATCGTAATAGTACCGCCTGCGCCCGTACAGAATACGCTCCGATCCGCCCAGCAACTTGATGGTAATAAATCCCGCCACGAACCCCCCAATGTGCGCGATGTACGCCACGCCAGGATTGTAGACCACGAACTGTGAGACGAACCAGAAAATCAGGAAAAATATGGCAGGCACTTCCACGAAGGTAATGATGAAAAACCAGAGCACGCAATCGATGCGCGCATGCGGGAACAGCAGCAGATACGCCCCCATAATCCCCGCAATCGCTCCGCTTGCGCCGACGACAGGCACAGGCGACGCCCAGTTGAACACCACATGCGACAGCGCCGCCGCCACGCCCCAAATCAGGTACAGTAGTAGGTAGCGCACATGCCCCAGCGCGTCTTCCACATTATTCCCAAAAATCCATAACGACCACATGTTGCCCAAGATGTGCCAGAAGTTGCCATGCAGGAACATGCTTGTGAGGATGGTAAGCCACGGGTTGACGACAGGCTCAGACCGCGCACCTGTCTGCAGCTGCCAGAACCGATCAACGGGTGAGAGGTCTGCCCCCGTAATCTCGTACGGAATTGCAGCGTACAGATAGGTCACACGCGGGTCGAGCTGCTGCATGATGAACACAAGCACATTCACCACAATCAGCCCGACTGTCACGAACGGGAACCGCTGCGACGGATTATGGTCGCGAATCGGGAGTAGCACAGTGTGCGAATTTCGTCAGGCGCCTGCGAAATCCTGCAGGGCAGGCTGCTCT
>JANXCK010000120.1 GCA_025060055.1 Fimbriimonadales bacterium
TCACCTGCAACAGAGGTAGGGAGCGATGACGGCAATACCTGAACACCTGATAAATACGGTTTATCTGGGCGATGTGATGGAGCTGATGCGCCAGTTGCCCGATAGGTCGGTGGACATGGTCTTCAGCGACCCCGATTACAATGTGGGTGTCCGCTACAACGGCAAGTCGTACACGCGCTCCTTCGAAGAGTATATTGAGTGGTACATCGAGTTGGCACGCGAGTCTTTGCGCATCCTGAAAGATGACGGAAACATGTTCTTTATCAACTATCCTAAGCAAAATGCTTACCTGCGGGTGCGCTTTCTGGATGGGGTGTGCTACGACGTGCAGGATTATGTGTGGGTCTACAACACAAATGTTGGGCATAGCCCGAAACGCTTCACCACTGCGCATCGCAGTATCCTGCACTGTCGGAAGACGGCGCACAACAAGTTTTTCAAGGAGCAGGTGGCGCAACCGTACCAGAATCCGACAGATAGGCGTATTCGGCAACGGATAGCGCAGGGACAGAAGGGACGCATGCCGTACAGCTGGTTCTATTTTGACCTCGTGAAAAATGTAAGCCGTGAGAAAACCTTCCACGCGTGCCAGATTCCGCAAAAACTCTCGGAGATGCTGATTTTGAGTTGCACGCAGCCAGGCGATGTGGTCTTGGTGCATTTTGGCGGGAGTGGCGCGGAGTTGGAGGTTTGTCAACGGCTGGGGCGGCGGTTCCTTGCTGCTGAGATCGACCCGAAATACCACGAGATGATTCTCAACCGCTTGCGCACGGGCGCGATTCGCGACGAGTATCGGCTGATACGGCGCATGGTACGCCCAGAGGATTTGGCGTTGCAACCGACGCTTTGGAGCGAGTCGGCGGACGGCGTGGGGGTATAATCCTGATACGATGGTATCCCGTCGCTTTTGGCGGTGACGCGAACCCGTCAACCATCGGCACGACCGACATCACTGCGACTCAAGTCGCACCCAGACAGACGGAACCCCGCTAACGCGGGGTTTGTAGCCCGCGTAGGCGGGCTTGGGTTGTGCGGGGGCGACTTCAGTCGCAAGGGATTTTTGAAGTGCTACTTTCTCTACACGCTCTGAAGACTGTTTAAGAATGCGAGCGGGCTTTCGTAGCGTCGGCGTCTCGCCGACGAGCGTGGCTTGGATAGTTGTGTCCAAGCCCAGCACGGACACGACTGTCCGTGCCACGCGGGCGCGTCGGCGCGGACGCCGACGCTACAGAGTAATTCCATTCGTGCCGTCATGAACCGATGGCGTGGACGTCTTTGAATCGTCCTTTCGTAATCGCCACAATCGCGGGGAACAGCAAGGACACCGATGCGGTATAATCGAGCGGGCATGACTCTTTTGGAAAAGGTTTGGTCGGTTCCCACGATTGAATGCGAAGGCTGCGTGCGTGCCATTCACCGCACTCTGGGCGATGTGAAAGGCGTGCAGCATGTAGAAGTCGATCGAATCCAGAAAGTGGTGCGCGTGGTCTTCGACGCCAACCAAGTTCAAGAGGACACACTACGCGATTGCCTTGCGCAGGCGGGTTTCAGTCCGCTCGATTAGGAGGCACGGTACGGGAATGCTGTCAGATTCCTATCGGCGGTTCACGCGAGTGAACCTGCCCGTGTGGTTCATCGTCGGCGCGACGGTCGTCTGGGCGATTGTTCAAAAGCTCACTGGCAAGTTCACTCTGGAATGGGCGCAGTTGGCGACTTTGAGCATGCTGGGGGTCGTGTCTGCAGCGGCGCGCACATGGGTCGGGCTGAAAGACCCGCGCGTGATGTATCGGATGAGCTTGCCGCTGGTGGTATTCGACCTGCTGCTCATCACGCTGGCAGTGCGCTTCACAGGCGGGTTTGAGAGTCAGGCGTGGCTGCTCTATTTCGCGCTGCTGGTCTCCGAGTCGGCGGTGATGACCACACCCACACTGCTGATTCTGCTTGCTTTGACCGCTGTGGGCTACGGATGGGCGAGCATGCCGCTGCCCCAAGACCACTGGAACGATTTTTGGTATCGTGTCGCCTCACTTAGCCTTGTCTGCTGGCTGATTCATCAGGTGTATCGCAGCCACGTCGAGTATCGGGCGGAGTTGGCGGAGTTGCGCGAGCAGTTCGATCTGGCACAGGAACGCGAGCGTATCGCCCGCGAGTTCCACGACGGACTGGGACATCACTTGGTGAGTACCATTCGCGGCTTAGAGACGCTGCAGCGGCGCCTGGACGGAACGCTGGACGAAGCCAGTCGTCACCTGCTGGAGGAACAGATTAGCGTGCTGCGCAGCGCCCTCAGCGAAACGCGCGAGACAATTCAGCAGTTGCGCTCGCCCGAAGCGATCGATATGCGAGCATTCGTGCGGCGAACCGCTGAACGCGTGGCGCAGCAGCTCGGCGCTCGATTGCACTGCCACTGCCCTGAGCCAACGCCCGCGCTGACGCCCTTGCAATCGCTGATGCTCGCACGCGTGGTGCAAGAAGCGCTAAGCAACATCATCAAGCACGCGGGACGCCCGCAAAACCTGTGGATAGAGTGCCGACAGCAGGGCCGATGGCTCGAGCTCCACATCGCTGACGATGGGGACGGATTCGACCCCCAAACGGTCATCGAAGGCATCGGATTGACCAGCATGCGCGACAGGATTCACGCCTTAGGGGGCGAACTAACTCTCCAGAGCGCGCCAGGACAAGGCACAACCGTGCTGGCACGCGTGCCAATTCGAGAGGAGTCATGGAAGCTGTAAAGACCATCTTGGCGGAAGACGATACGCGCTTGCAAAAGGCGTTCCGAGAGCTTGCGCTTGCCGAGGCGGGTATCGACCTGCTGGGAATCGCCAGCGATGGGGAGCAGGCAGTGCAGATGGCGATGCAGTTCGAGCCGCAGGTCATCTTGATGGACATCCAGATGCCGCGTCTTGACGGCATCGAGGCGACTCGACGCATCAAGCGCACGCTGCCCAGTGTCCAAATCGTGATTTGGACCATCTTCGGCGATGACCACCATGTGTTCGAAGCCATCAAAGCGGGCGCGATGGGTTATCTGCTCAAGGATAGCCCTACGCAAGAGATTATCGAAGGGATTCACGCAGCGGCGCGGGGCGAGTCGCTTCTGCACCCGGCGGTCGCCCAGCGCGTGATTCACGAGTTCCAGCGGATGCGCCTTGCCGCCGAGAACGCGCCCGAGCTGCTGTGTGAACTCACCCCGCGCGAAACGGCAGTGTTGCGCCTGCTGGCAGAGGGCAAACGCAACCGCGAAATCGCCGCCCAGCTGTTCCTCACCGAAAAGACCGTGAAGAACTATATCTCCAGCATCCTGTTCAAGTTGCAGGTGAACTCGCGCACGGAGGCGGCGCTGCTGGCGGTCAAGCGGGGTTTAATTTAGCCTGTGCGGGCGTTCTATCGGTCGCTGAAGCCACTGGTTCTGTGGCGCGAGCAAACGCGCCCGTTGGACTGGGGGCAACTGTTCGGGCGCGTCGCACCCGTCGAACTCGAGATAGGCTTTGGCAGCGGCGACTACCTTGTCGCACGCGCTCAGCAGCACCCGGAACGTAACTTGGTAGGCATCGAGTTGGAGTGGGCGAGCGTGCAGCGTGCGCTGCGCAAAATCGCCGCAGCGGGGCTGACCAACGTGCGCGTCCTGCTGGGTGATGCCCGCCCGATTCTCTGGCGTGCAATCGCCCCGCAAAGCCTTGCTCGCATCGTCGCCTTGTTTCCTTGCCCGTGGCCCAAAAAGCACCACCACAAACATCGGCTGTTCGACCAGCAGCAGCTGCAGCTGCTCAACAGTCGCTTGTGCGAGCAGGGCGAGTTCTACCTTTTGACCGACCACAAGGAGTATTTCCAGTGGGTGCTGAGCCATCTCACCGATACGGGGTTCACCGCGTTCGCTCGCACCGTGCCCCCGCATGTGAACACCAAGTACGAGCAAAAGTGGCTCGCAGGGGGGCAGACTCGTTTTTACGAGTTGACGCTGCGCAAGACGCACCACTGCCCCATCCCGCTGTTAGAGGATATCCCGATGGAGACCTATTGCGTGCAGCAGTTTGACCCCGCCCGATTCCAGCCTGCTGATGTGAAGGAGGCGGTGCATGTAGTGTTCAAGGAGATGCGGTATGACCCTGTGCGTCAGATTGCGATGACGCGCGTGGTCGTGGTAGAGGACGACCTCACGCAGCACTTCTGGATCGAGGTGGTGCGCGAGGGTGACCAGTGGCGGATCCGCCCTGCGCCTGGCTGCGGGGTAGTGCCCACAGTAGGCGTGCAACGCGCCTTAGACGCCGTGCGCGCTGCGTGCGAATCCTCTGCTTGAAAGCCACCCACTAAACAGGGCGGATGAGAGTGTCTGTGCCACGCCGTGACTTGGGCATTCTTGCCCAAGTAACACACACGGACGAGGGTGTTTGTCCTGCGCCTCCCATCTCATTCCTGAACCCTGTCACAAATGCAGGCAGTGGGACGTATACACTCCCAGCACACCAGGAGGCTGGCGATGGCAGGGCAAGGTAAAAGTGTAGGATACGCGCGATTTTGGAGTTCGTGGAGTTCACTCAAAGGCGTGGAAGGCGATAACCCACCGCTACGAACGCGATTTGCACCTGCTCGCTCCGCGCTTCGCCTCAGAATAATTGCTAAACAATCTGACACCGTCCATTCATTGAGGTATAATAGCAGAGAGGCACAGGTCGCAAAGCGGGTCGTGAGCGCGAACGAATGGGATACCATCCAGTCCCTTGTGGAAAAGGTGCTGGAGTCGGATTGCTCATCGGGAGAGGAGATTGAGCGGGAGCAGGTTCGCAATCGCCTCTTCGATCTGTTGCGCACGCCCGTTTTGCGGATGGTGCGCGCTCTTGTTTCCGAGGCGCACCTTGTAGATGACCTGGCGCAGGAGGCGCTCATCCACCTGTGGCAAAAGATAGCGCATTACAACCCCAAGCTCGCCCCTTTCAAAAGTTGGGCATCACGCGTGGTGATTAACTGTACCTACAGTGCCTTGCTACGCCACAACCGCATAACGCGCTTAGAAGTTCACGAGTCGGATTGGACCACCACCGAGTTCGCTGAAGAGACCGTCTCCATCTTGGAGCGTGCCGCCGACTCCGCGCCCGACCCCGCCGAGCATCTTAGCGAGCGAGAGCGCCTGGAGCTTGTTCTTGCCTGCGCTCGCGAGACGCTCAGTCCCGATGAATATCTTGTCTGGCTGGAGCAGGTGGTGAACGGTTCCTCATACCAGCAAATCGCGCTGTTGACCGATCGCAACGAGAATTGGGCACGACAAACGGTGCTGCGTGCCCGCCAAAAACTGGCAGCTGCGATTATTCTCCATCCGAAGATTGTGAGCCGTGAGGAAATACAGGACGCAATTGACCGCTGCCAACGCTCCGACGAGCCACTGACGGAGGCAGAGCTGAGCGTTCTGCAGGAAGCCCTGCCCCAAAGCGGCGCGCGTAAGCCGCCTGGCTGGCGCCAGATTAACCGCTTTCGTCAGGCGTGCCACAAGCTGCTGCCCCACCTTCTGGGTGTTCTTCTCCTCGCATCTGGGTATTTTTGAATAAGGTAGGTGAGCATAATGAAACACACAAGCGTAAACGATCGACGAGCGATTTGGACGCCGCTGGAGCGGCGTTTGGCGACGCGGATGCGTGCCGCACCGCTGGGAGAGTGCCTAACCTTCGAGGAGTTCTTAGAGTTGGCGCGACGCGGACGCCATGCGAAGGGGTACTACCAGCACATAACGCACCTCGTGTCGTGTCCTGCGTGTCGCCGTGCCTACATCGAGACGCGGGCGCTGCTACGCCTGCAGCGTCCCAGCTGGGTGCGCTGGCTGAGCCGTGTTGCAACGCCCCAGCTCCCGCAGTGGGCAATCGCCTCGGCTGTCGCTGCCAGTGTCTTCGCCCTCGCGCTGTGGACTTTCTATCCCAAATCCGAGGGAACCCAAATCGCCTCGAACCCGACGCCGCTGCGACGCAGCGAGGTGGCTGTCAAGCCCGAAACGGAGCCAGCCCCGCCCGCCGCGACGCAACCGCCTTCCCAGACCACCTCCTCAGAGGTCAGACCAAGCACTCCGCGAGTTCGCCCTGCGGATAAAGCGCCGACACGCCCGTCAGGAGCGAAGCGCAAAGAGCCTTCTAACCCCTCTCAAGGTAAGGTGGAGCAAGATAGTGTCGAGAACGCGCCACGCCAAACTCAACTCGCTCAAGGTCGCCCAAGCGACGGCTCTGCGGGCGACACACAAAAGTCTTCGCAACCCAGTTCGCCCGAAACAGAGCAGTCTCCGCTGGAGCGTGAACTGGCATCCCTCGCTGGGCGTCTCGGGGCAAACGCTGTGGACAAGCTGCGCCAGACCTTCGCTGCGTTGGCGAGCGGCGGCGCACGCGTGCGCGGCAGCGGTTCCAGGGCTGCTCACGGTTCGATTGCGTGGGAAGCGCCTGACCTCAGCGAGAGCGATTTGCTGGAAGATACCATGCCTGTCTTCAGGTGGCATGCCGTCGAGAGTACGGAGAAATACATCCTCGCGCTACACCGCTACGGCGACGAGACACCACTGAGCGAGGTGGAACTCGCGCCTGAACAGACCGAGTATCGCGTGCCGAGCGCGCTGGCGCGTGGCGAGCAGTACGAAGTTCGCTTGCGCGCGGTGCGCGGACGGCTTCGCACCCTGCAAGGCACGCTCAGGTTCACCGTGATGTCGGAAGCGCAAGTAGCCAACCTGCGCGCGGCGCGTGCCCTGAAAGAGAGCCACCCGATTACCAGCGCGCTTGCGCTTTACGAACTGAAACGCTATCGCGAGGCACTGGAAACCTTAGAGCGCGCACAGCAGCGCCACCCTAACGACGAGCAGATCCGACGCGCCCTCGATAATCTGCGTGCACAAATGAGGCAATAGGTGTGTCCCTCTCGCCCCCGCTTGACAAAAGCAGTGTATAATCCTTATACCATTTGCTATGCCAGAGATGAGTAGAAGCCTGGAGGGATTGTGATGGGACGGCACGATTGGGATACCATCGACGCGCTGGCGTTTGAAATCGCTTGTATGGAAGAGGCGAGCCAAAGCGTAGGCACTTCGGGGACGGAGCTGGAAAGCGCGTATGCACGCCTGCGCGAACTGCTGCGCCCTGCGGTGACGCAGATGGCGCGTGAACTCTTGCGCGACTCCCACACTGCAGAGCGTGAGGCGGCGCGGTTCTTAGAGCGGCTGCCACTTATCCTGCCCTTGAAGTCGGCTTCGAAAATCCCGTGTTCGCGCTGGGTTGCAGGCGCTCTGATTGAATTCATCTATCAAGCCACCGACTCGGCAGCCGCTGCCCTTGAGGCGCACGAAGCGCGCCTGCTGCAGGAGTTGGCGGAGGCAGAACCAGTTTTGCCGCTGAGCGCGCCTGAGCTTGACCTGATTGAGCGCGTGCGCACAACGCTACTGCCCGATGAGTTTCTGGTGTGGTACGACTATGTTGTGAACGGCTATGCTATCGCAGAGATTGCAGCCTTTCACGGCGAGTCGCACGCTTGGGTAGAGCGAACCCTGCAGCGCGCCCGCCAAAAACTCTGGAACGCTACCACCACCGATACAGCGCGGCGCACCAAAACCGACTTGCTGGGACAAAGCCTCACATGGCTGGGTGTGCCATCCCTGTACGAGCATAGCAGTGTCGCATATAGCGTCGCCAACGACGGCACGGTGGCAGGTGTCGCCTTCGCCGAAGAGTACCGCTACAGCGACACACGCGGCAACTATGCAGCCTATATCCCGTGCGCCTTCCGCTGGAAAGACTACCAGTTTCACAAACTGGGCGAGCTGGGCGAGAACTGCACCCCACGCTGCATGATAACCCCCCAAGGCGACACGATAGTTGCCGCCAGCGAGGCATGCCTGCTACGCTGGAGCGCAGAGCGGGGGGTGGAGCAGCTCACGCCGCAGGGACTTGTCTGTGCGATGAACGCCTGTGGGAATGTGTTGGTGGGTGAAGCGGGTGGACACGCCGCACGGTGGATCAATAGCGTTCTGGAGCCGCTCGCGGATGAAGTGCCCAGTGCCGCGCGCGGAGTCTCCGCCAACGGTAAGTTCATCGTAGGGCATATTCGTCATCAGGCAGTACGCTGGGAAGCTTCAGGCGCTGTGCGCTACCTGGGCACGCTTGAAGGCGAACACAGCGAAGCGACTGCGGTTTCACAGGATGGCTCGACAATCGTGGGCAAAAGCGATGGGCGCGCCTTCCGCTGGACACCTGAAACAGGTATGTGCGCCTTGAGCCAACATGAACACGAACTCAGCCAAGCATATAGTGTCTCCTATGACGGCACGCGCATCGTCGGCGAGGCGTCCGACGAGGCGGGCGTCCATGCGTTCCTCTGGACCGCTGAGGACGGAATGCAAGATTTGAATGTGCTGTTTGCGCACCTGCGCGAGGTCGGCGCAACACTCGAACGCGCCTACGCCATCTCGCCGAATGGACGCTACATCGTCGGCGAGGGCTATTGCTCGCTCACCGAACGCAAAGAGGCGTTCCTCATCGATTTAGGTGAACTCGCTTGCTAAACACAGAAAGGAGCGAAATGATGCGGATGCGAAAGCCTATCGGGATTGCCTTGGCGGGCGTTGCCCTGACAGTGCTGGGCTGGACTTTGCCCGATGATGCTTCCAGCCAGCGGAACCACGCCGACTTCGAGGCGACGCTGCGCGAACTTGAGCGGGTTATTGAGCAGCGTCCGTGCGAAGAGGCGCTTCGGCAGATTGCCCAAGCGCAGGCACGCTTCGGCTCGCCAGAGCAAGTCGGCTTGTTGAACCATCTACGCGCTCGCGCCTTGCACGGTTGCCCGCGTCACGACGAGACGCAACGCCGCGAACTGATTGCGCTGTGGGAGCAGGCGCGTCAGCGATGGAAGGAGTGGGGCAGCGCACCGCTGGAAGTGGAGGCGACGCTCGCGCTGGCGTTTTGCTACTGGCAGACCGAGCGGACACGCGCCGAGCAACTGCTGAATGAGGTGTGGGCACGCATCGGCACGGAATCGTCTCAGCCTCTCGAGCTGGCGCAAGCACTCAGCGCCCGCGCTAAGGACTGGTTCCGTATCAAAGAGTGGGCGATATGCCAGCGCCTATGGGAGCGTGCGCTTGCGCTCCAGAGGGCGCACAACGCTGACGAGCTGACGCTCGCCCGCACCCACTACAACCTCGGCGTGCTTGCGCTCAGGCAGAACCAGTTGGAGATTGCGCAGGGGCATTTGCCGCAAGCCCTGACCGCCTACGAGCAGCATGCGCCTGAGTCGCTGTCGCTGGCAGCGACGCTCAAGGCACTGGGCGAGCTGGCGCAGCGCCAAGCCCGCTTTGCTGACGCCCAACGCAACTATCAACGCGCCTTGCGCCTGTATGAAGCCCACCAGATGAGCAGCTTAGAGACGGCACAGGTGCATCTGGGGCTGGGCGACCTTGCCCTCAAACAGCGACGCTGGAACGAAGCGCAGACCCACTACACCCGCGCTCGCCAGATCGCGGAAGCGATAGACCCCACCGCGCGCGAGCACGGGCAGGCATTAGCGGGATTAGGCGTTGTCGCGCTGGAGTCAGGCAAGCTCGAAGACGCTGCGCAGTTGCTGGAGCAAGCATTGCAGAACCCGAACCTCGAACCGCGCGATCGGATGCAGCTTGAACACGAGCAAGGGCGATTGGCACAGCGACGCGGTGCGCTGAATACGGCGCGTGAACGGCTGGAGCGCGTGCTGGAACAGCAGCGTTCGCTCCAAGAACCGCCGACAGAGATAGCGCGCACCTTGCACAACTTGGGGACGCTCGCCTTGGAGCAAGGCGAGCTGTCGCAAGCGCGTGCCTACTTCAGCCAAGCGTGGGAGATTCGGCAGCGCGACGCAGCGCACGCGGTTGCAGCAGCACACAGCCTGATGGGACTGGGCTTCGTCGCGCTTGCCGAGCGCAAGTTAGCCGAAGCGCAACGCCTCTTTGAGCAAGCTCGGGCGATTTACGAAGCGTCAGAGGCTGACCACGCCGAGCGCAGCCGCGTTCTCACGGGGCTTGGCATCGTTGCCACCGAACAGGGCGCACTTAGCGACGCGCAGACCCTGCTGGAACACGCACGCGATCTCCAGCTGGCACACGGTCTGGCTAACACCGCGCTGCATGCGCACACCCTGATCGCCATTGGCAACCTGATGCTGCGTCGAGGCGAATGGGATGCCGCGTTCCGCCAGTATGACCGAGCGTGTCGGCTCGCCGAGACGCTTCCTGCTGGGCAGCTGCTGCGCGCGCAGGCGTTGGTGGGGCTGGGCAATCTCGCCCTGCGCCAGCGCGACTTCCAGCGAGCGGAAAGCTACTACCAGCAATCGTGGGAGATTCTGAGCGCCCACGCGCCTCGCTCGCCCCTGCTCGCTCAAGTAGACCTGAACCTGGGCATACTCGCGTTGGAGTTGGGCGAAACCGAGCGTGCCACCAAAATCTTCGAAGAGGCATCAGGAGTGCTGGAGCGACTGCCCGACTCGGAGCTGGCGATTCGCGCCCGCTTGAACTTGGCGATTCTCGAGCTGCGCACTAACAAGTTCGAGCGTGTACCGCAGCGCTTGCAATCGGTGATTGAATGGGCGCAGGGGGCTGGGGGCAATCCGTTGCTGCTGGCACAGGCGCTTTACTATCGCGGCGCGGCGCGTACTAAGCAACGAGCATGGGCGGAAGCACGCGCCGATTTCGAGCAGGCACTTGCACGCTACGCGCAGGTTGCACCGAACACGATTTTCGTCGCGCTGGCGCAGCTCAACCTCGCTAAGCTCGACTATCGAGCGGGTGACATGCTAACCGCCCGCACACGCTTGGAAAAAGCGATCGAGATTATCGAACAGCAGCGCAACCTGATTCTCGACCCAGAGACGCAAGCGGCGTTTAGCGAACGCTACTTTGAAGCCTACAGCCTGCTGGCGCTGCTGGAGGCGACGCAGGGACAGTATGCGCGTGCGCTGGAGTTGCTGGAACGGAGCCGCGCGCGCACGCTCGCAGAGCAGATTCAGCGCACGCGCCTTGAGCTGCCGAACGCACCTGCCGAACTAATCGAGCTGTTTGCACAGCGTCAGCGCCTTGAGGCGCAGAGTCTCGAACTGCGACGCCAAATCGCCGCCCTGTATGCGGAACACGCGGACGCCCCTGAGACGGCGGAGCGGGACGCGCGCCCTCTCCTCGACTCGCTCATAGCCTTAGAAAGCAAGCAAAGACAACTTGAAGAGTCGCTGCGCACTCAGTTCCCGAACGCTGCACAACTGCTTGCCCCACGCCCGCCGACCTCCGCCGAAATCCAGCGCCTGCTGGAACCCAACCTCGCGCTCCTCTATCACGCGATTGTGGAAGACAACCTGCTGATTATCGCGGTGTCCAGACAAGCCATCGTAGGTTATCACGGTTCGGTGAACGCAACCCGCCTCGCGAAGGATATCGAGGCTTTTCGCGAAGCAATCGCCACAGAAAACGAAGGGCGACTCGTTCGGCTGGGTGCCGATCTCTATCGAACGCTGGTAGAGCCTGTTGCTGATTTTCTGAGCGACTTTCCGCGCGTGTTGCTCTGCCCCGAAGGCGTGTTGCAGCAGCTGCCGTGGGCGGCACTCGTTGTGCATGCACGCAACGACCAGCCGACTTACTGGGTGGAGCGTGTCGCGCTGCACCTTACCCCTGCGTTGGGGGTGTACCGCTATGCGCGTCTGTGGGCACCCTCGACGCGCGGCGCGCTGATTGCCGCCGTGTCTAAGTACGCACAAGCGCAAGATACTCCACCCGTCGAGGTCGCCCAAACGCCTCGCGAACGCGGTCGCGCCTTAGAAGACATTCCCGCCGCAGCTAAGGAAGCTGAGGCGCTCAAGCAGCTGCTCCGCGATGCCATCGTGCTGCGAGAAGGAGAGGTAGACCCTGAGCAGCTGCGAGAGCAGGCGCGCACAGCACGCATCGTTCACTTCGCATGCCACGCCGAAGCCAATCACCAGAACCCGTTGCAGTCCGTCCTCAAGTTTGGCGTTGCACGCGAAAAGTGGCTCACAGCGGCGCAGATTATCACGAGCTGGCGGCTCCAAGCAGACCTTGTGATGCTCAGCGCGTGCGAGACGGCAGAAGGGAAGGTTGACCGCTACGAAGGGGTGCTTGGACTGGCACGGGCGTTCCTGCACGCGGGCGCAAAAACCGTTGGGGCGACCCTCTGGCAGGTAGAAGACGAAAGCGCTGCCATCCTCGTGGAACAGTTCTACCGAGCCTACGCGCGTTCAAGTCTCCCGAAAGACTTGGCGCTGCAGCGGGCACAACAGCAAATGCTACGCAGAGGGTATCTGCCTTACTACTGGGCAGCATTCGTGATTATCGGGGATTGTCAGTGAGCGAATTCGGAAAGAAGCCCCAAAACCTTGTCACGCCGACGCGATGCGGCGCGTATGATACACCGAGCGAAGTCGATTCGAGGTATTTGCATAGTTGAGGCAGGGCAGAGGAACGAGCTTCAGTGATGGGGTCTTGGATTCGATGCGTGTTCCTCGTCGCCTTAGCCCGACGCGAGGGGCGAAGCGCTTCGCTACTGGACAAAACGAGGTGACGAGATGAAGCAGTTTCACGAGAGCTGGCGGGCACACACGCCGCTGGAGCGGCGGCTCTCAGCGCGGCTGCGGCATGTGCCGTCAGGCGCGTGTTTGGAGCTTGAGCAGCTGATAACGCTGGCGCGGCGTGGGCGGCGCGCACCCCACTACCACGCGCTGATGATGCACATCGTGTCGTGCCCTGCGTGTCGGCGCTCGTATCTGCAGACACGCGCGATTGTGCGGGCGCAGCGCTTCAGCTGGTTGCACTGGCTGCGCCGCCTTAGTGCGCCTAAGGCGTTGCTCTGGGCGCCCGCCACAGGCGTCGCGTTGGCGGCACTGGTTGGGCTTGTGGCGTTGCGTCAGGCGTATTCGCCTGCGCCACAGCCCTCGGTCATCGCTCAGCGCTCGGAACCGACGCCATCGTATGCAACGCGGACTACGGTCAACCCGCAACTGGCGGATGTGCGGCTCCGACAGCCAAACATCGCTGCTATGCCCCCAAGCAGCGAAGAGGAGCTGCAAAGCCTGGCCCAAGTGCCGTCGTTCGTGCGTGAAGCGGTCAATTTTCTGGCTTCACTTCCTGCGATACACAGCACACGCGGCAGCGCGTCGTCGCCCTGGCTGCGAATTCTGGAGCCTGATATTGAGCAGAACGGCGCGATTGAACCCAACACAACGGTTTTCAAGTGGTCACCTGTTGAGAACGCGACAGGCTATCGCGTGCGCCTGACCCTCTGGAGCGACAGCCCTCGCCCCGTGGCAGAGAGCCAGATGGATGCTGCGCAGACTCAGTTCGCCCTCAGCAGCGCGCTGCCCGCAGGTGAATACGAACTGGCAATCACGGTGGAGCAAGGAAACTCGCAGCGCACGCTGCAGCGAAGGTTCTATGTGCTCAGTAGCGACCAGATGCGCCAACTGCAGTGGGCGCGCCGTTATGCCGAGCGCAAACCGATGCTCAGCGCCGCCGTGCTGTACCAGATCGATCGCTACGGCGAGGCGCTGCAGTGCTTGGAGCGCGCCGCCCAAAAATATCCCAGCGACTCGCGCGTGCAGAAGTGGCGTGCCTTCGTGCAGCAGCGCCTTCAACAGCGCGTCGCAGAGTTCACAGAACAGTAGTCTCAGACCCTGCGCAGCGCGGTGCGCACAGCTTCCAAGCAGGCACGCAGGTCGGGTAGGGGGTTATCGGCGTTCTCTTCATACTCCAGCGCGAGGCAACCCTGAAACTCAATGCGTCGCAACACGCGCAGAAACTCCACCATATTCAGGTCGCCCTGCCCCAGCAGCGTGTAGCGCGTGCGCTCCTTCACATCCTTGAGATGCACGGCATGCACGCGCTTACCGAAGCGGCGCGCCGCCTCCACAGGGTCTTCGCCTGAGCGCAAGAAGTGCGCGGTATCGATGCACGCGCCAATCGACTCAGGTTGCCCGCGCAGCGCTTCCTCTACACTGCGAATCGTGTCGTAGCGAGTGCCTGGTCCGTGATTGTGGATGGCGACCCTGATTTTGAACTCTTCGCACAGGCGGGGCAGGTAGCGGAAGCTTTCAGGGGCGGGGTCCGCCGTGATAACAGGAATGCCCATCGCGTGAGCGAACTCGAAAATCGTTCGAGAGGGCTTCTCGTCCGCGCCGAAGCTTACCACGCCATACGCCAGCACTTCCACGCCCGACTTCGCCACCGTTTGCCTCAGCTCGCCCCACTTATCAGGTGCTGTGAAGTAGGGCAGGTGTGCCATGAACGCCTCGATGTAGCGCAAGCCCAGCTCGCGCGTCGCACGCAACATTGCCTCCAGCCCCATCTTGCGCATCGAGTAGCTCTGAACGCCCATCTTGAAAGGGGCGTAGGCGTCTTGCTGCTGTCGCTCTCGGAACATACGGGCTGAGTTCGCGCTGGCAAAGCCGACTCCTGCCAGTTCGCATGGTACACTTGCGTTATGCGGTGGCTGTGCGTTGGTTGGCTGCTGATAAGTTGGAGCCTGCAGGTGCAATCGCAGGGTGGACAGGGCATCCGCTTCGGCGAAGTTCGAATCACGGGCTACGATGCCATCAAGGGCGTGCGACGGTACAAAGATGACCGCTACGAGGTGGAGCTGCTCAGCAAGCCAGGAAGGTTGACGCGCCTCGAAGCCCCAGAACAGTACCTGACGCTCACTTGCCAGAACCTCAAGGCGACTTTAGGACCTGACCCGCAGAAGCGTCCTGCCGTGCTAAGCGCAGAAGCCACCGGACAGGTCACCTTCCGCTACGACCGCCCCCGACCACTGAGCCGTCTGAACGGCACTGCACGCCGCGTTCTGTATGACGGGCAAAAACAGACCGTGACCTTAGAGGGCGACGTGTCCTTAGATGGTGAGGACGAGTCGTACATCGTGCGGTTCCGCGAAAACGAGCGGATTGTGGTCTACTTAGAAGAGGATTTGCAGCGGGTGGAAGCCAAATCCAAAGAGCGCGACGGCATCCCCATCGGCGAGATGACCATCCGCTTGAAACAGCAGCAGCCGTAGCGTGCTTTCTCTTCCCCGTCCCCAGCCAATTCGGGCGGGTATACTCTTAGCGCGTTTGTAAAGGCGCACATACGGAAGGAGGAGGCGACTATGGAGGTCTTACAGATTGTTCCCTACGCCGCTCCCGTGCTTGGCGGGGCGGGCATTTTATTAGCAGGACTCAATTATTGGATGGTCACGCGCCGTCCTGACGGCAACGAGACGATGCGCACCTATGCGCAAGCAATTCACGATGGCGCGATGACTTTCCTCAAGCGGGAATATATCGCGATTACGGTATTTGCGCTGGTGCTGTTTGCGGTGCTTACTTTTGCGTTTTATCAGAGTGCGCCGTGGATTGGCGGAGCGTACCTGTTTGGCGCGTTCAGTTCGATGCTGGCGGGCTTTATTGGCATGAAGGCGTCTACGCGCAGCGGGGTGCGCTCGACGGAGGCGGCGCGCACGGGAGGTATGGGTGAGGCGTTGGTGGTCGCGTTCACAGGCGGC